>JBKHYB010000076.1:2144-6971 GCA_046565725.1 Actinomycetota bacterium | reverse complement strand
TCTACCGCAACCTCGATCATCTGGTCGCGGTGCGTGATATCGCCGCGCTGGCCGCCGACCCCGAGATGTTCGTCGAAGCGTTGTATCCGGCGGCGTCCCTTCCGGCCGGGGGAACCGAAACTTCCTAGCGACTCATCCGCGCTGCGGTGTTAGCCTGATGCCATGGTGGAACTGTCACTGGTAGGGGTTCGGGTCGAACTTCCTTCCAACCAACCGATCGTCCTGCTCAAAGAGGTTGAGGGTGACCGTTATCTGCCCATCTGGATAGGTGCGGTCGAAGCCACCGCCATCGCATTCGCCCTTCAGGGTATCGAGACACCTCGGCCCATGACCCACGACCTGATGCGCGACATCTTGCGAGAGACCGAGGTCGAGGTCGAAAGCGTGACGATCAGCGAACTGAACGACCAGACCTTCTTCGCGAACATCCGGATGCGACGGAACGGCACGTCGATCGACGTCTCGTCCCGGCCCAGTGACGCCATCGCCCTGGCCGTCCGGCTCGGGACACCGATATTCGGCGCCGAAGAGGTTCTGGACCAAGCCGGGATCGAGCTCAAGGACGACGAAGAGGTCGAGGTCGAGAAGTTCCGCGAGTTCCTCGATCAGGTGACGCCCGAGGACTTCGCCAGCGGCTGATCCGTCCAGACCTAAACCTCCGATAAACGGTTCTCGTTGACATGCGCGCGCCCAGGGTTTAGCCTTTTCAAGCTCGTAACTACGAGCATGTGACTTCAGGGGGTGGCCCACGGCCGCCGATCGGGGGAGGGAAGAAGATGGCAACCGAAACGGGATACCGGGGACCCCAGGCCTGCAAGATCGTCGGCATCACCTACCGCCAGCTCGACTACTGGACCCGGACCGAACTGATCACGCCAACGCTTCAGCCCGCGCACGGCTCCGGCACCCAGCGCCTGTACAGCTTCAACGATCTGCTCCAACTGAAGCTCATCAAGAGCCTCATCGAGGCGGGGGCCAGCCTGCAGAAGGTTCGCTCGGCCATCGAGTACCTGCGGGATCACATCACCGACGATTGGTCGAAGGTCACCATCGTCGCCGATGGAGACGGCGTGTACGCCTGCACCACCGACGCAGAGGTGATCGATCTGCTGCGCAAGGGCCAGGGAGTGCTGGGCGCGGTCGTCGCCGTGGACAAGGTTAAAGAACAGCTCAACGGCACGCTGCGCGAACTCCGTCCCCAGGAGGCCGGCGTGCAGTACGGTTCTTCTGAAGAGGACGTCAGGAGAGCCGAGGAGGGCTAGCCATCTCGCAGGGCACGGCAGAAGCGGACGATAACGACCGCTCGCTGCTTCCCCACGAGCTCGTCGGGTTCGCCCATAACAGCGAACGGCAGTTCGCTAAGCTGCTCGACTTCTATCAGATCGCGTGGGAGTACGAACCGACGACGTTCACGATCGAATGGGACCGGCAAGGGAACCCGAGCCAGCGCTTCTCGCCCGACTTCTACCTGCCGGAGTTCGACCTCTATATCGAGATCACGACCCTCAACCAGAAACTCGTCACCAAGAAGAACCGCAAGGCACGGCGCCTGCAGGAGCTCTACCCGGACGTGCGATGCAAGGTCCTCTACCAACGCGACTATCTCAATCTGCTGGTGAAGTACGGTCTCGAAGAGCCGTCCCAGAAGAGTCTGCTTCAAGCTGAGGACGACGAGAGACCGAGCAGCCTGCGAGAGATGCTGGCGGGGTGAACAGGACTGGAGAGCATGGGGGAGCGAAGAACGCCGTTACTTGACCTGCACCGGCAGCTGGGCGCGAAACTCACAGACTTCGCCGGTTGGGAGATGCCCCTGCAATACACCGGGATCGTCGCCGAACACAACGCGGTGCGGACGGCTTGCGGGATATTCGACGTCTCCCACCTCGGCAAGTTGCGCCTGACGGGGGGGACCGCCGAAGACGTCATCCAGAACTCCGTGACCGCCGACGTCTCGCGGTTGGAGATCGGGCGTGCCACTTACGCACTCGTCCTCACCGATGATGCCGGTTGCATCGACGACATCTTCGTGTACCGGCTGGGGGAAGACGAATGGCTCCTGGTACCCAATGCTGCGAACGTGGGCGCGGTGGCGGACGCCGTCCGCTCCTCGGGGGGTGACCCTCTAGACGAATGGGACCGCTGGGCCATCCTTGCCCTGCAAGGGCCCCAGTCGTTCGAGATCTTCGCCTCGATCTTCCCGGGCGCTGAAGTCGACGATCTGCCTCTTCATGGCTGGACGAGTCACGACTACTGGGGCGAGACCGGTTTCGTGGCCCGCACCGGCTACACCGGAGAGCGGGGCTATGAGATGTACGTGCCCGCGGCCGCGGCCGAACGGACGATGAACGCATTCATGGATGCCGGAGTGGTCCCGTGCGGTTTGGGGGCGCGCGATACCTTGCGGCTGGAGATGGGCTACGCCCTCTACGGGCACGAGATAGATCTCGACACGGATCCCTTAGAGGCGGGACTGGGATGGGCCGTGAAGTGGGACGCCCCTTTCAGGGGGCGCGACGCTCTCTTGAAGATCAAGGAGGAAGGGCCCGCCCGGAAGTTGTTCGGTCTGACGTGTACCGGCCGGGGGGTCCCTCGACAGGGTTACGGGGTCTACCGGGGGGACGACCTCGTTGGAGAGATCGTTTCCGGCAACTTCTCGCCGACCCTCGGAACCGGGATCGCCCTGGCGTACGCACCGAGCGATCGGGTCCCGGCGATCGGAGACAAGGTCGAGGTCGATGCGCGCGGTCGACGCATCGGCGCGGATATCGTCAAGCCTCCGTTCATAGAGCGGGGCAAGTGACGTTGAACGACCGGTCGACATAGGGATCTGTAGACAAGTGGACTTCTTGCCTCATACTTCGTCGGATATCGAAGCCATGCTCGAGAGGGTGGGGGTCTCGTCCCTGGACGAGCTCTTCCGGGACATCCCCGAAGCGGTCCGTCTGGATCGCCCACTCGAGGTGCCGCCATCACTCAGCGAGGTCGAACTGGTCGATCACGTGGGCCGCTTGGCGGCCGCCAACGCAGGCGCATCGGATCTCGTGTGCTTCGCCGGGGGAGGCGCCTACGAACACCACGTCCCGGCCGTGGTCAGAGCGCTCGTCTCCAGAGGCGAGTTCGCGACGTCCTATACGCCCTACCAACCCGAGCTCTCCCAGGGCGTGCTGCAGGCGATCTTCGAGTTCCAGTCGATGGTTTGCCAGCTCTACGACATGGAGGTGAGCAACGCTTCCCTCTACGATGCGGGCTCCGCCCTCGTGGAAGCTGCCAACCTGACGATACGGGTTAAGAAAAGGGACCGGATCGTGGTGGCGGGGACGATCCATCCTCACCTCCTGGCCGTGCTCAAGACCTGGACCTCAGGTTTAGGGATAGAGATCGTCACCATGCCCTTCGGAGAGGACGGGACCGTCGACCTCGGCTCGGTGGACCTCGAGGGCGCATCGGGTATCGTGGTCTCCTACCCGAACTTCTTCGGACGCTTGGAAGACGTGGCGGCAGTAGCCGAAGCCGCGCACGCCGCCGACGCACTCTGCATCGCGATCACGGATCCGACCGCCATGGGCGTGCTGAGGTCCCCCGGAGATGCCGGGGCAGACGTCGCCATAGGGGAGGGGCAGGCCTTCGGCAACCCCCTGTCTTACGGGGGCCCTTACGTCGGGTACTTCGCGACCAAGCTCGACCTCGTGCGTCAGGTACCGGGCCGGATAGCGGGTGAGACCCTGGATGCCGACGGGAAACGCGCCTTCGTCCTGACCCTCCAGGCACGCGAGCAGCACATCAGACGGGCGAAAGCCACTTCGAACGTTTGTACCAACCAAACCTTGATGGCGATCGCTTCGGCGATCCATCTCACCTGGCTGGGCCCGGAAGGGCTCGTGCGCATGGGCGAACTGTGCATGGCGCGCGGCGAACATGCCAAGAGACGTCTCTCCGAGATACCGGGGTGCTCGATCCGTTTCGCCGGGCCCACCTTCAAGGAGTTCGTCCTGGAAACCCCGATCGCCGGCAAGAGGCTGCTCCGAGCCCTCTCGGAGAGGGGATACATGGCCGGTCCGGCACTCGGACGCTGGTTCCCGGAGCTGGACAACTGCATCCTCGTGGCCACTACCGAACGCCGCACCGTGGACGACATCGAAGGCCTAGCGGAAGCGATCGAGAAGGTGTTGACCGATGAGCACGCATAACGGAAGACCGCTGGAGAGATCCGCCGGCACGAGGGTGGCAGAAGATGCCTTCCCACTGATCTACGAAACCTCACACCCCGGACGCAGGGCGTGGTCCCTGCCGGAGGTTCCGGAAGCCGTCGAGCTGCCGGCCGAACACAGGCGGACTCGCCCCCCGGCCCTGCCCGAGGTGAGCGAGCGCGACCTCGTCCGCCACTTCACCAGGCTCTCTCAGAGGAACTGGGCGATCGATGTTGGGGCCTACCCGTTGGGGTCTTGCACGATGAAATACAACCCCAAGGTGTCCGACGAGATGGCAGGCCTGCCCGGATTCTCCAGCCTGCATCCGATGAGCGACGACGACCTCGCCCAGGGAGCCCTCGAGCTGTTGGGGGTGCTCGAACGAGCTCTCTGCGAAGCGACCGGGATGGCCAAGCTGACGTTCCAGCCGGCCGCCGGAGCGGTGGGGGAGCTGACCGGTCTGCTGATCATGCGCGCCTTCCACGCCGCCAACGGGGAACGGCGCAGCAGGGTGATCATCCCCGACTCGGCCCACGGAACGAACCCGGCCAGCGCCGTGATGGCGGGGATGCAGGTGGTCGTCGTCCGAACGGACGAGCAGGGGAACATCGACCTGGAGGACCTGCGAGCGAAGGCGTCG
>JBKHYB010000076.1:0-2134 GCA_046565725.1 Actinomycetota bacterium | reverse complement strand
TACACGTCCAGATTGCTCACATTGAGCGCATTGTCCTGGATGAAGTCGCGGCGCGGTTCGACGAGATCGCCCATGAGGGCGGTGAAGATTTCGTCGGCCTCGTCGGTCTGGTCGATCTCGACGCGCTCCGCGATGCACTGGACGACGACGTCGCAGGCCTGATGTTGACCAATCCCAACACCTTGGGACTCTTCGAGGCCGAGATCCAACAGATCGCCGCTGCGCTGCATGAGGTTGGCGGCTTGCTCTATTACGACGGAGCCAACTTCAATTCGATCGTGGGGCTCGTTCGACCCGGCGACATGGGTTTCGACATCGTGCACCTGAATCTGCACAAGACCTTCGCAACACCCCACGGTGGGGGAGGCCCTGGGTCCGGTCCGCTGGCGGTGTCTCAACGACTGGCACGGTTCTTGCCGACCCCGGTGCTGGGATGGGACGAGGGCGCGGAGCGCTGGTTCTGGGACGAGGACCGTCCCGACTCGATAGGGAGGATCCATTCTTTCCACGGGAACTTCGGGATCAACGTGCGTGCCTACTGCTATCTGAGGTCACTCGGCCCGGAGGGTTTGAGAGCGATAGCCGAGAGAGCCGTGCTCAACGCCAACTACCTCCGGGTGCTCATCGAAGATGTGCTGCCGACCGCCTTCCCCGGTCTCTGCATGCATGAGTTCGTTGCCACCGCAAAGCCTCTGAAGCGATTCGGGGTGCGGGGGATGGACGTGGCCAAACGGCTGATCGACCTCGGGTATCACCCACCCACCGTGTACTTCCCTCTGGTCGTCGACGAGGCCTTGATGGTCGAACCCACCGAGACCGAATCCAAAGAGACGATCGACGGACTGGCCGCCTCTCTCAGACAGATCGTCGACGAGGCCGCATCCGACCCGGCCTTGCTGCACGATGCCCCCAGCACCACGCCCGTTCGGAGACCGGACGAGGCTCTCGCGGCGAGAGAACTGAAGGTGCGCTGGACGGGATGAGGTTCGAGGCCGTCATCTTCGACATGGATGGCGTGCTGATCGACTCCGAACCTCTGTGGCAAGACGCCGAGATCGAGGTGTTCAACTCGATCGGCATCCACATGACCCGAGAGATGTGCCGGACGACGATGGGGAAGCGGGTCGACGAGGTCGTCGACCACTGGCACGGCATCTTCGGATGGGAAGGGCCGTCGCCGGCAGAGGTGGTCGGATCCATCGTCGCCCGCATGGAGGCCCTTCTCGTCGAGCGTGGCGAGCTCCTTCCCGGCGTTCACGGATCTCTGGAGTACCTACGGGGACGGGTTGCCGGCATCGGCCTGGCGTCGTCGTCTTGGATGAGACTCATCGATACCGTTCTCGACACCTTCGACCTGCGCTCCCACTTCGACGTCGTTAGATCTGCCGCATCGGAGCCTGCCGGCAAACCTCACCCGGGCGTCTATCTGGCCACGGCCAGCGACCTGGGCGTCCCTCCCGAGCGGTGTCTGGCGGTGGAGGACTCCCCGAACGGAGTCGCTTCGGCGAAAGCGGCCGGGATGTTCTGCGTCGGAGTGCCCGATGGTTCGCACGTGGACCTGGGGAACGCCGATCTGATCATCGGCTCGCTCCTGGAACTCCCTTCGGCGTGGGGGAGCCTAGAGGTCAGAAGACCCAGTACCAATTGACGAACAGCAGCGACATCAGCCCCAGGCCTCCTGCCGACACGGCCACCACCGCTTGATGGGCCCGGAATCGGTCGGCGAACCTTGCCATCGCCCAATAGATCGGGAAGACCGGAAGCAAGAAGCGCGGTAGCGACATGAAGGGGCGGCCTCCGAACACGAGGAACAGCGGCATCGCTAGGCTGGCGAGGGCATAGAGCCCGAAGGTCGGCCGGGTTCGCAACACCGCCCAAGCCACCGCTGCCATCGCTACGACGAAGAACAACCAGTCGAGCTGCTGATAGCCACCTGAATACTGGCCGATGAACTGGAAGGCGAGCGAGGTACCCGCCCGGATCGTTTCCCACGGCCACGAGAACTCCCGCAGCCATCCGTTCTGGTCGCTGAGAGGGGTGAGCGGGTCGCCGTTCGCCCGGTACCAGAAGAGCATGTAGGCGAGGATCCCCGCGACGGTGAAGGCCGACCAGAAGAGACCAACGGCCGCCTTCT
>JBKHYB010000075.1:0-6973 GCA_046565725.1 Actinomycetota bacterium | reverse complement strand
CCTGCTGGTCGTGGACCTCGGAATTGATCTCACCGGATTGGAAGTAACGGTCGTACGGGTCGAGCATCTCCGAGAGGGGGCGTTCCGATGCCGAAAGGGCCTCGAGAACGAGCATCGCGGCGATCATGCCCGAGTCCGCCCGGAAGTTGTCCCTGAAGTAGTAGTGGGCCGAGTGCTCGCCTCCGAAGATCGCGCCCGTCTCGGCCATGATCTGCTTGATGAACGAGTGACCTACCCGGGTCCGCATCGGCTTCCCGCCGTTCTCTTCGATGACCTCCGGAACCGCCCACGAGCAGATCAGGTTGTAGAGCACCGTCTCTCCCGGATGCTTCTTGAGGAGTCGCTCCGCTATCAGCGCGGTCGTGACGGATCCGGACACTGTGGCGCCCTTCTCGTCCACGATGAACATGCGGTCGGCATCGCCGTCGAAAGCGATGCCGATGTCACAACCCTGTTCGGTCACCGCTCTCTGAAGATCGACGAGATTCTCCGGCTCGATCGGGTTCGCGGGATGGTTCGGGAAGGTGCCGTCGAGTTCGAAGAAGAGAGGCACTACCTCGAAGGGAAGATCCCCGAATACGAGCGGCACGGTCTTCCCCGCCATGCCGTTCCCGGCATCGATCGCAACCTTCAGCGACCGCAGCAGGGATCCGTCGAGGAACGAGCGGCAATGGTCGGCGTAGTCGTGAAGAACGTCGTTCTCCGTCACGCCTGCGTCCAGTGGAAGATCTGATGGTGCCTCTTCGGAAGCGAGGCGCCGGATCTCTTCCATCCCCGAATCCGATCCGATCGGCACGGCCTGGGCTCTGCACATCTTCAATCCGTTGTAACGGGCCGGGTTGTGGGAGGCGGTGAACATCGCTCCGGGCAGATCGAGCCGCCCCGAAGCGAAGTAGAGGGCATCGGTCGAAACCTCCCCGATATCCACGACCTCGGCCCCCGCGGCCACCGCGCCGCCGGCGAACGCCCGAGAGAGTGACGGCGACGAGACCCTCATGTCCCGTCCCACGACGACCCGTGGCGCCTCGGTGAACGTCGCGAACGCCCAGCCGATGCGGGCCGCTGTGCCCTCGTCCAGTTCGTCCGGGTAAACGCCCCTGATGTCGTACGCCTTGAAGATCTTTCCTAGACCGTTGTGATCACGCATATCGAGCCATCCTAGTAGCCGAGGCGCATGTGCCCTCCTCCTGCCGACCGCCTATAGATACGGCGGAAAATCTCCCCGATACGCATTGACGCATCGAGGTTCGGCTGTGAAAGTCGGGAAATGATCTTCGAGCCGCAGGGGGCCGGTGACGTGACATGGCGTGAGAACGCTGCCTGCCTTCCTCATGCCGCGACCCTGTTCTTCGGCTTCGACGACACCGAACCACCCGCCGAGCGCAGGGCCCGCGAGGAAGAAGCCAAGGTCATCTGTGCCACCTGCTCGGTCAAGGACGAATGCCTCGAGTACGCCCTCGGCGCGAACGAGACCTACGGCATCTGGGGAGGTCTGACCGAGGTCGAGCTGAAGGCCCGCCGACGAGCGATAAAGGCCGGGAGCGACAGAGTCTCGTAGTGGCTGGGTAGGGTTCGGCCCATGCCTACGCCTCCGTTCACATCCCTCCACCGCGTTGACCGCACCTTGACTCGGATCAGGGCGCGGGGACCGGCCGAGGTAGCGTCCCTCGCTCTCGATCGGTTGAGATCGTGGTACCGCTCCGACGAGACCCTCCTGCTGATGGTGCGGGAGGCAGGACCGGTGGAGTTGCCTGAGACGTCCCTCCGCTTCCGCCCGGCAACCCGGGCCGACGCTGCCGCCTATGCCCGGGACATCGGAACGGATTCGGCCCGGACCTTCGTACAGCGGCTCCAGCCCGGCACCCGTTGCTTCGTCGTAGAAGACGACCGCCGGTTCCTCCACGCCTCGTGGGTGACCACGGACAAGGCGTGGACCCGCGAGATCGCCGCCTACCTGGCGCCGCCGGAGGGTGATGCGTACGTCTACGAATCGTTCACCCGGGCCGACGCCCGGGGTAGGGGGGTTTACCCGATCGCGCTGGCAGGCATCGTGTCGCAGCTCGCCGAGGAGGGCACCACCCGGGTCTGGGTCGGGGTGGACGAGCGGAATGCCCCCTCCCGTCGGGCCATCGCCAAAGCCAACTTCGAAGAGGGCTTCCGACTGCCCTACTCGCGGAGGTGGGGACGCCTGTCGGTCGGTCCAGCCTCCGGCCCTCTGGCGGCGTATGCCGGATCTTTCCTAGTCCGGGCCACCTGAGCGCCTCGGTCCGACCGGACTAGGGGGTCTCCCCCGCTCGACCCAGGCGCGAATGGTCAGGATTGGGGCTATGCAAAGCAAGCGTCGCCGATAGATAATCCTGGGGTAGGTAAGCGGGTGTGGCAGCAAAGAACCAGCGCTTCCCTCGGCTGAGTTGATCTCGGTCCAGGGAGGCCGTGCCGGCACGACCCCCTCAACTGGCACCTGTTGCCGGACAAACGGCTTTTGAAGCTGCGACACCCGCTCCTACCTGATCGACCCGGAATCCGACCAAAAGAAAAGGGCCCCCTCGGGGCCCTTTCGTCTTATGGGAGACCGTTACTTCGCAGGCTCTTTCTCGGCCGTGAGGCTCAGCGCCGCGTCCAGGGTGATCGTCTCTTCGTGGTGCTTCCACCAGCTGTGCTCGCAACGCCTGCAGGAGTAGAAGTTCACGGAGTCGTCACCCTTGAGCCGGATCTCGATCTGGGTCGCATCTTCCGCGCCACAGCTCGGACAAGTCATAGGACGGAGCCTCCCTTCGCTAGCCCTCCCCGGGGGCTACATAAGGATGCTGCGTCCGGCTCCATGGTGTGAATGGCTAGATAGGATGAAACGGCCCCTCGCGCGTAACTAGTCCGCCGTAGAGAACTTCAGCGGCGGCAGTAAGAACGCCCCTGCTAGCTGAGGACCTTCCGAACGTCTTCCGGCAGCTCCCGACCGATGTAGCGCGAACGCAACTTCGATCCCTCCCGGTAGTAGGCGTACCAGTAGGGGCCGTGCGGACAGGACTTGCAGTTCGGCTTCCCGCAGCGAACCGTTTCGAGGCGGTAGGTCACCTCTGGGTCTCCATCGTGAGAAGCCGCCCCCTGCTCGTCACCGAGAGCCATGAGCAGACCCCTGACGAAGATCAAGATGCGTCGAAGGCCGTGACGGTCGAGGCGGCGAAGCTCCGAGAGCAACCTCTTCTCGTCCACGTTAGCCATGTCCCGACCCTTAGGCGCTGTGGCCGAAGAACAGTTGGCGGGCACGTTGCTCGGGCCGGGTCGGCATTCCGATGTCTTCTCCGATGACCTCCACGACGTCGACGGTCGTCATCGCCGGGTCGCGGGGCAGGAACAGCGGGGGCGCTTGGCGTCGATCCTCCAGCGTCCATCCGCGTGGCGGTATCAGCTTGTCCGCACACATCGCGCAGAGCACATACAGGTGCGGATCGACGCTTCCGTCGTTGGGGTCGTCGAGCATCGCTCGTGACGACGCGTAGTCGTACGAGAGAACGGCGGCGGCGGCACCCGAGCATCCGGGCTTTGAACATCGGCTCACGGGCGCACATTACTCAAACCGGGCATGCCATCCACGGATATCTGACGATGTCGGCCGGATGTCCGAACCGCACGTTCTCGGATCTGCTTCGCCCTTAGGATGCACTCCATGCCTTTCGCCGAACTGGATGACCTCAAGCTCTACTACCGGACCTACGGATCGGGGAGTCCCGTCCTCGGGATCATGGGATTCGGACTCGATCAGAGGTACTGGGCGGCGCAGGTCCCGACGGTTGCCGAGCGCAACACCTTCATCACCTTCGACAACCGGGGAACGGGCCGTTCCGAAGGTCCGACCATCTCCACGGTGGACGAGATGGCGGACGATGCCATCCGCCTGCTCGACCATCTCGGCATCGAGCAAGCCACCGTCATTGGTGTGTCCATGGGTGGAGCGATCGCGCAGCGTCTCGTACTCGATCACCCCGACCGGGTGAAGGCGCTGGTGTTAGGGATCACCTTCGCCCGACCGATCGAGTACATGCTGCGTCGCCACGAGATCGCCAAGCATCTGGTGAGCTCGGTGACGCCTCTCGAATTCATGGAGGCGGCGATGCTGTGGATGTTCACTCCGCAGTTCTTCGAGATCGGCAGGGAAAGCATCGACCAGCTGATGCGGGCCTTCTCGGGCCCCGGAGCGCCGGACTCGGCCTCTCCCGAAGTGCTCACGGCTCAGATGGAGGCCCTGCACAAGCACGACGCTCTGGCTCAGTTGCACGGAGTCTCCTGTCCGACCCTGGTGTTCGGTGGGCGGTTGGACATGATGGTTCCCTACTTCGCCTCCGAGGAGATAGCTCGAGCGATCCCCGGAGCGGAGTTCGTGACCTTCGAGACCGGGCACGGCCTGATGTTCGAAGAGATGGACCGTTTCAACTCGGTGCTGCGCGACTTCCTAGATCGCAACGCCTAGCGGGGTTCTTGGGTGCGGGACCGTACCTAAGACGGTTTTGTGATTCGTTCCGGGCTCGACCGGGCCTTGAGGGTTCGGGGAGTGGCCCTCCGCGGGCGAGAGGGTCGGGAAAAGATGTACCCCGAAGTGACTTTCGGCCTAGACCTACTTATCTCTCCGGGGTACGGCTTCAGGATAAGCAGGGACCGGGCGTTACACAAGAACCTTTGTAGGAACTTTTCGCGTTCTCGGCTGGCGTTCTCGGCTGGCGTTCCCGGCTAGAGGTAAGAGCGCAGGTCCCAGAGTTCCGGATAGAAGCGCTTCGACAGCGTCGAGCGCAGGTAGGGGGCTCCGGTGGAACCGCCGGTGCCGCTCTTGGTGCCGATCTGACGCTCCACCATCAGCACGTGGCGGTGACGCCACAGCGCCACCAGTTCGTCGTGCGTAACCAGGTCTTCGGACAGGTAGAACTCCTCGGCCCACCGATCTCGGTCGCGGGCCAGGGACAGGAGGCTCTCGCGGCGGCGGGACTCGTCGCCTTCCGGCATCGGCAATCCGATGGCGGTCAGGTGGCTGCAGAATGCGTCCCAGAGGGTTGGCTCCTCCAATCGCTTCGACAACCGGGCACGCTCGACGTCGGTCATAGCCAACCGTCCGATGTAGGCCTCGTCCTTCAGTCCGGAGATGAACTCCACCTCGCGGAACTGTACCGATTGGAATCCGGAAGCCGGGGCTAGATGCATCCTGAACTCGAGGAAGTCCTGCGGCGACATCGTCTCGATGACATTCACCTGTTCGATCATCAAGCGCTCGATCGCATGGACCCGCTG
Source organism: Actinomycetota bacterium (assembly GCA_046565725.1). GTDB lineage: Bacteria > Actinomycetota > CADDZG01 > CADDZG01 > WHSQ01 > CALMBW01. The sequence goes on along the minus strand of JBKHYB010000075.1, from coordinate 1,699 downwards.
GAGGTAATGGCGTGCCTTGTGGGGGCTCCCCTCGAAGATCAGGTCGCGCACGGTCTCCAGTTCGAAGAGCAGCTGCTTGAACCACAGCTCGTAGGCCTGGTGAACGACGATGAACAGCAGCTCGTCGTGCGCAGGCGGATCCGACAGCAGCTCCTGCTGGGATAACAGTTCGGGGACCTTCAGGTAACTCCCGTAGGAGAGCTGCCGATCCTCTTCACCGAAGCGCGGAGGCTTACGACCGGTGTCCAGTTCCGCGTCCTTCCTCTATCGGTCGCCGGAACCTTTGCCCTTGTCCTTCTCGTCGGCTTGCGCAGGCCCGTCGTCGGCTTCGGGTTCGGCGGTTTGGGTCGTAGTGGCATCGACGAGCGTGGACGAACCGTACAACGGACGATAAGGCGCTACCTCTACCGACACGATAGGCGTCCCCACCTCGATCATGTCGTACAACTCGATCACGTCCTCGTTGGCCATGCGGACACAACCGTGGCTGGCGTTGTATCCAAGCGAGTACGTCGCCGTGGTCCCGTGGAAACGGATCGCGGGAGCATCCCAGTTGATGGCTCTGAGGCCCAGCGGATTGCCGGGACCAGGAGGGATCGAGTCGGGCATGCTGGCCCCCCACGTGTCGGGTGCCGGATTCACCCAAGTAGGCATGTACCGCTTGAGGGTCACCTCGTACTCACCCGTTGGCGTCGGGTATTCCGGCAGCCCGGTTGCGACCGGCCATTCGCGTACGATCTTGCCGCGCTCGTACAGGTACAGCCTGTTCTCGCCTATCCGCACCAACAGGACCTTGTCGTAACGATCCGTCACCTTCGGTGCCACGGTCTTGACCGCGAGAGGAACCTCGTCGGAGCCGTCCTCCAAAGCCGCAGGCAGGGCGGCACGGGTCGCTCCCTGCTTGATGCTCCTACCGGCCCTCGGTTCGAGGAACTCGACCCAGCCGCTGGAGTAGTCGATGCCTTGGTCCCGCGGCTCGCGATCGAAACTCTCGGACAAACCTTTGACGAAGCCGCGTATGCCCTGCCTGGGGTAAGTGATCGCGATCTCTCGCTCGAAACCGAGGTCCGCCCCGAGCACGCTCATACGCATGAGCTTGAACAGCGAGGCAGAATCACTGGCTTCCAAGGCAGCCCGCACCACTCGCCTCGCATCGCTTCTGGCACCGAGTTCTCGCGGGGTGATGGTCCACGACTGCCCCCCGTAGGTGACGGTAACCACCCGGTCCAACTGAGGGCCTAGCGCCCCCTTGACGGCGTCGATCGCCCGCTCCTCGTTCATACCGGAGACGTCGACACCGGCGATCTCGGAGCCCGGAAGGATGCGGCCCTCGTAGCGCTCCCCCATCTGGTAGCCGGCGAAGGACACCCCGGCGGCGAGAACGAACAGCAGTCCGCTGATAACGAAGAATGAGATCAGAAGGGCGCGACCACTAGGGAACCGGATGAATCGCCTCCATCCGCTCCGTCCGCCCGTTGCTATCCCCGTGTCCTCCATGCCTTCCTCACAATCTAAAGCCCGTTGGTGACATAAAGAACGACCATCGGCCGTACGTCAAGGTTGCCGGAAATGCCTCCTATTTGCGTCAACGCTGCAACTCGGGCAACTATGCCTTCATGGACGTTCACGATTCCTTACTCGATCTGATCGGAAACACCCCTCTTCTTCGGATGAAGCGCCTCGGAGCGGGGTTGCGGTG
>JBKHYB010000074.1:0-6994 GCA_046565725.1 Actinomycetota bacterium | reverse complement strand
ACCGAACTTCCTACCGATCTCCAGACGGAAGCCAATCTAGCCATCGGGTGCGACAGGAACTAGACCTGCGCCGCGGCGGCCCCCTCTAGAGGCGGTGGTTGCAAGGGGGCGGTGCGGCCGGCCGGGTCCTCCGGCGGCTCATGGCCGGGACGGGACAGCACGAAGAAGATCACGAAGCCCAGCAATAGGGCCGCCCGAGCCCAGATACCGACCAGCATCACCTTCTCGGAAGTGGGGAAATCCGAAGAGGCGTAATCGCTGAACCACTGGAAGATGCCCCAGTACACCGCGACATCTGCGACGGCATAGAGAGCCCAGCCCACCCATGCGACGACGCGATTCCCGATCAGCACGACGAAGGGAAGCAACCACAGCGTGTACTGCGGTGAATGCACCTTGTTGAACAACAGGAACGTTGCGAGCAACGCCCCACAGGTTTGGACGAACGGATAGGTACCACGCTTGCGGGCGATCAACACACTCGCCGCGAGTATCGCGATGAAGAACCCTCCGGTCAGTGCGGCCGTGATCGTGTTCAGCTGATCGGGCGTCCATCCAGAGCTCAGACACATGTCTTTCATCGCGCACCACATCGAATCGAAGTTGGCGCCCCGATCCTGGTGGAACGTATAGGTGGCGATCCATCCGTCGAAGTTGATCAGGGCGAAAGGGAGGTTGATCGCGGCCAACGTGCCGACCCCGACCGTCGCAGCCTGGAACGCGCGCTTCGGCTGCCTCGACAGCAACAGTTCCAGGAACAGCGGTCCAAGGAAGAAGATCGGATACATCTTGAATGCGGCCCCCACGCCGAAAAGCAGGGCCGCCCACATCGGCGACCCTCGCCACCACGCGTAGATGACGCCGACCGCAGCCGCAACCACGAGGAAGTCCCAGTTATGGAAGGCGTACAGGATCAGAGCGGGGGCCGCCGACCACATGAGCGCCCTCCAGCGGGCCATGCGCGCGAGGTGATACGCGATCAGCAAACCGAAGGGTGCGAGCAGGATGGCGGAGATGCGGAGATAGTCGTCGCCGTTGTCAACGGGGAGCGATGACGCCCACATGAACACGCCGGTGAGAACCGGATACTCGATAGCGCCGTCGCGTAGCTCGTTAACGGTTTCGTCGCGCTCGCCGTGTATGTATGGGAAGACGCGCTCGGTAACCCCATCTTGGTTGACATCGGCGAAGAGCCTGATCCCGAATAAAGGTTGCAGATCGTTGTAGCACTGGTCCCCGTAAGCCCGAGCGTTGAACTGCCCGTTCAGACAGCGCGCCTTGTTCGCGAAACCGAGAGCCATGAAGAACGTGCACACGATGAGAACCACCAGCACGACGTCGAAGCGGCCTCCCGATGTTCCGTTGGCCTCTCGTTGAGCGTCTACGGTTCGTCCCCCCGTTAAGAGCGCGTCAGCCCTGACGCGCTCGTCTGTTCTTCTGTCGCCCGGCCCCCGAGGCGGTCGGATCGGGCGACGGGATGATCGTCGGCTCCGAAGACGGCTGTGGGGACGGCTCGCTAGAAGGTACCGGTTCCGGCTCTTCGGATGGTTCCGGTTCCGGCTCCTCCTCATCCGGCTCCTTCGAAGGTGCCGCAGATGGGGATGCGATGTTGCCTTCGATCAGCTCGCTCGGATAGGCCGACGGCGGTACGAAGTCCTCTACCGGCATCCCTTCTACCGCCGATGCCATGTACTGGCCCCAGATCTGGGCAGGCAAGAACCCTCCGGTGACCTCCCGGCCGTCGACAGGGCGACACAGGTTCGGGTCGCTGCAATAGCGCATCTCGGGGATGAAGTCGTCGGCACCGCATCGGTTCTGTGCAGCGATGCGCTTCTCGGTGGACTCGGCGTTGAGCCCACAGTCCGTCGCGAACTTGCCGTCGGGACCGGGCTCTAGCGGATAACCGACCCACACGGTCGTCGCGAGCTGAGGGGTGTACCCGGCGAACCAGGCGTTCGCATTGTTCTGGGTGGTTCCCGTCTTCCCCGCGGCGGGCCTTCCGATGTTGGCCGCCTGCGCGGTTCCGCTCGTCACAACGGTCTCCAGGGCGGCGTTCAGAACGTCGACCGAGTTCTCTTCGACCTCCTGCTCCGGCGTGTCTGTCTCATCGCGCTCGCACGAGCCTCTGCGCGGCATGAACTCGGCCAGGCAGTTCCCGCTGGAATCGGTCACGTACCGGATCGGGTTCACATGGGGAACGGCCCCTCGGCCCGCGAAGCCCGCATACGCCCGCGTCATCTCGAGAGGCGTTACGGGATACGTACCGAGCGCGAGGGAACACACGGGGGTTATCTCCTCTTCCCCGTACTTGGGGTTGAAGCCGAACTTGTCGAGGATGTCGACGATCTTCGCCGGTCCGATCTCGGCAGCCAGTTGCGCATAGATCGTGTTCACCGAGTTCGTCGTCGCTTGGACCAGGTCCATCGCACCGTACGACGAGCCTCCGTAGTTGTTGACCTCCCACTTCTCGCCGTTCGTCTCGCAGACCTCGTCCTCGATGATCGCGGGGGACTGACCCGACAAGGTGGAGCGCGGCGAGATCCCTTCTTCGATCGCCGCCAGCAACGTGAACGGTTTGAAAGACGAGCCGGCCTGTCGCCCGGGGAAGCCGGTGGCGTAGTTGAACCCTCGCCCGGCAGAGGTCTTGACGAACGTCTTGCCGGACTCGGCCCCCACAGGGTTAAGACACACGTCGGAGGTGGCCTTGCACTTCTGCCATCCGCCGACCATCGCGCGCACTCCCCCTTCGGGCGTCATGGTCACGACGGCAGCCTGAGGATCGGTGGGTTGATCGAGTTGCGTTGCGACCGCTTCCTCCGCGGCTCTCTGCATGTCCAGGTCGAGCGTCGTATAGATCTTCAATCCGCAGGTGTAGAGACAATCCTCCGGAAACTCTTCGACAAGGAAGTTCACGCGTAGCCATTCCATGAAATACGCGGCGGGCTGTTCCTTCTCGCGATCCGCAGCAGTAACGCCGGGATCGAGTTTGATCTTCTCGGACATAGCCTCGTCCGCCTCGCCGCGCGTGATGAAACCGAGCTCGAACATCTCGTTGATCACCCGGTCCCGACGAGCCCGAGCTGCCTGCCGATCGTTACCGGGTTGGTAGGCCTCGGGTGAAGGGATGATCGATGCGATGAACGCCATCTCGGGCAAGGTGAGATCTTCGGCATCCTTGTTGAAGTAAGCGTCCGCAGCAGCCTCGATCCCGTGAGCGCCCCGGCCCAGATAGATCGTGTTGAGGTAGAAGCCGAGGATCTCCTGCTTGTCGTACTGACGCTCCAGCTTGATCGCCAGCACCGCCTCCTTGAACTTCCTCGACACCGTGCGCGACGGGTCCTGCAAGATGGCTTGCTTGACGTACTGCTGCGTGATGGTGGAGCCGCCTTGAGATACCTCTCCACCCGTGAGGTTCGCCCAGGCCGCTCGGATGATGCCTTTCACCGAAACTCCGCCGTGTTCGTAGAAGTCGTGGTCTTCGGCCGCGATCACCGCTTGCCCGATGAATGGGTTCTTCTCGATGAGCTTCTCGGTATCGATCAGGAACCGGAACCCCTCGTCCGAATAGGTCCCGATCAGTTCCCCATCCACGTCGTAGACCTGCGCAGAAGCCGAGATCTTCACGTCCTGGGGTAGGGGGATCGAAGCGAAGGCGTAGGTGACGACCAAGATGCCCAGCCCTATGAACAGGGTGCCCAGAGGAACCAACCACCCATAGCGCAGCAGCAGACGCTGCGCTCGGGTGCGCGCTTCGACCTTGGACCTAGCCATCAGTTGGGACTTTCACGGATACAACGGCTCCTTGCAGGGATTTACCGAAAGTGAGACGCACCAGCGACGAGCGAGGTTGCTCGATGGTCACCTCATGCCCTGTTCTGCTTGCGGCGCCGCGGGACCTCTTCCCCTGCCCCGGTGACGTAGGAGCGGATCAGGTGGTTCCAATGGCAATCGACGCAGACCTCGACCACGTAGCAGGTGAACTCGGGACATCGCTGCACCAGCTCACCTAACCACTCGGGGGGATAGACAACCCTGCCCGAATCGCGCCCCAGTTGGTCTCCGTACACATAGCGGAGCAACCGGAGGGTGTCGTGGCCACAGATCGGACACGGGTCCGGACTCTCTGCGCCGATGTTCTTACCCGCGCGGAGGAGCTCTGGGTGGGCGTCACAAGCATCGGTCGTGGGAACCAGGCCGCGCCGGACGAGGCCGATCAGAGAACGCTTGGCGAGGGCATAGTCGACGACCGGCCCCGTGACCCGGGGTGGCCTCGCAGGATCGAAATTGCGGCCCTCCTCCATCGGTCGAGCCTACACACGTTTCCCACCTCGATCTCGCTCGCTATACGAGCCATTCCCGACTCGGATCCTGGACCCCTAAGGCTGTGGGGTATGACGCAGGTACAAACGCGTCTCTTCCTGAGATTCGAGCGTGCCGTCCCACTCGGCCATGAGGTGATGGCTGATCGACTTCTGAGCGACGATGCCCGACCCGGCGGGCCCCGGTGTCCAGTCCCAGAATTTGCATACCTCGCCGCGCTGCGGTGGTTGGTCCGCATCGTCGTCCCATAGATAGCAGTCGTCCTGATTCACCGCATTGTGATGGTCGCTCCACGCGTTCTGCCAGTGGGTGGTTTCTTCCGTGCCCGAGTCCCCGCCTCCGTCCCACTGGCACGCCCACCTCTCGATCTCCTTCGGCGTGCCGGAATCGAACGTCAGCGAGGTCAGTACTGGATCGACCGTGTACCTGTCGTCTGCCTGCTTCTTGAAGTTGTAGTCGAGATCGACCTTAAGCACGGTGAAGAGGTCAGGGATGGTTCCGGTGATGTCATACGTACACGTGCCGAAGTTCGACGATGTGAGGTGACCCTGGGCTTCCTTGTAAGTGAGAGGCCCTTCGGCTCCCACGTCGTGCCCGTTCTCTGCGGGCAACGGGGAGATCGAGAACTTCACCGTCGCGTTGACGTGGAGGTCCTTGGTACCCGAGCCCCCGAAGTACCCGTTCAGCGTCTGCTCGAACCGTGAATCGAACTCCAACTCGAACGTCGCACATCTCTCGATGCGATCCATGATCATGGCCGACTCGTCCGATCCTCCCTCCAATTGACGTCTCCGTTCTAGGGCTAAGAGGACCTGCGCGGCCCCCAAGTCGCGGTCTTCGACGCAGCGGCGATGGAACTCCTTCACGAAGGTGGCGAACGCCTCGGAGTACATCGCTTGCATCTCGCTCTCCTGGGCCTGGGAGATGATGTCGTTGAAGCCTCTGAGTTGGACTTCGCGTTCCCACGACCTCCACGCGATCGCGGCCTCGACGAAGACCCGCCAATCCGTCATCGCCTGGAACATCCGCGGCCGGATCGTAGAGTCGAAGACCTGCCGGTAGAGGGTCCTCATCCGTTCTGCTGCTTCTTCTGCACTCATGTCGCCGCTCTTCGCTGCTGCGTCGACGCCGGCAAGTTCCTGCGCGCGAGCAGCTTCGTGATGAGCCGGGATGCGTGCCATCTGTTCCGCCCGAGCCTCCGGGGTGGCATGAGCAACCGCGGCGATCGTGAAGTGCATCAGGTGGAAGGTGTACGTGGTCGGATCGCTCTCGACAGGGTAGAGGTGCAGGTCGCTACCGTCGGCATCCGCGACGATCGACGTCTCCTCCGCGGCCGGAACCGGCGTTGCGGGATCGATCGTGAGCGTGACGGGTTTCACGAACTGGAGGCCCTCTGGCTGCAGTTGGACTCCGGCTGCGAGCTGCAGTCCGAGCGGGTCTCCGGACACGGCGCTCAGCGGCGTCATCGAGATCTTCTCGTCAGAGAGCAACGCCTGTGCCGGGATCGTCAAGGTGAAAGTCGAGCCGTCGGGGGCCGACGTCGTGATCGTGCCACCGAGGCGGGCCGAGATCTTCTCGGTTACCGCTCCTTCGGAGGCCAACGTCGGAGTGGTGCTCACCGGCTCCGGCTCGCCGAACGGCGTCGGGTCGTATCCCTGAGGGGCTTTGAGGAAGGAGACCTTCTTGCCGGAGGCTCTGCAGTTGTCCTTATCGCTGGTCTCAGACACAGCCCGGGCCGCGTCGGCGCATACGATCACGTGATAGGAGCCCGGCTTGATCGACTGGGGAACTGTGACGGTTGCCGTGCCGCGCGACTTCGTCCCCGGGCGGAGCTTGCCTACGCGACGGCTGCCCTGCAACTTCACGTCGCCCCCGAAGCTGGTGTTGGCCGAAAGGAAGTAAGCGGTTTTGGAAGCCGGTGCCGTGCCGCTGCCCTTGTTGGCAACGGTGTCGGTCACCTTGAACGTCCCCCCGGCCACTTCCGCAGACGGTGGGTTGGAGACCGCCGCGACGACGAGGTTCGGCTTCCCGGCCCCCACGGCCGGTACGACGGTGAGGCCTGCCATAAGACAAGCGGCCAGCGCTGCCAGGGCGGCGCGCATCGTGAACGAGATACGACGTGACACGTAGACCCCCTCAGATCTGGTGATAGTTGGGAGCCTACATATCTAGTCCTCGTCTGAAAAGAGGTCTGCTCCTCCAAAGGGGGCGCTCCCCCGGTTTCCGGGGCATGAAACGGTCGCACATCGACCAGATTCCGACGAGGAATCTGGCTGGGGATGGTGTATTGTGGTGATATATCGAATCGATATATCAGTTAGATAGTTCGAACCGATAGGTCTGGAGTCTATGAAGCAGCACGGCATGCTTGAACTACCCGTACTGGGCCTCCTTAAGGAGCGCTCGATGCACGGGTACGAGTTGCGCAAGCAGCTCGGCACCATGCTGGGCCCCTTCTGGCAGGTCTCCTGGGGATCTCTGTACCCGGCCCTGCGGCGGCTGGCCAAGGCCGGAGCGGTCGAGAAGGTAGCCGAGCCGGCTGCCGTCAAGCCTCGCCGCACGACCAAGGCAAGCTCGTCGTCGGTCACCGCCGGGCGTCGCAAGACCGTCTACCGGATCACCCCGGTCGGCGAGCGGATGTTCCTCGAGATGCTGGAAGAGACCGCAGCCGCGG
>JBKHYB010000073.1:0-7009 GCA_046565725.1 Actinomycetota bacterium | reverse complement strand
TCAAGCCCTACTTCGCATCCGCAACGAGGAACTGCGAATCCTGAACCTGGAGTTGGAAACCAAGGGAGACCGTCTCGAGGCGCAGAGGATGATGCTGAAGTCCGCTCTTGATGAGAGCCACGAGCTCGAGGTTCGACTGCGCGAGATGGCTTTCCATGATCCGCTAACCGGCTTGGCCAACCGGAAACTGTGGGTGGAGCATGTCGGCCGTGCATTGTCTCGGACGGCACGCTCGGAGCGGCTTGTGGCCGTGGCTTACGTAGACCTGGACGGATTCAAAGATGTGAACGATTCATTCGGTCACGCGGCAGGCGACCTGGTGCTGGCCGAAGCCGCCGAACGCATCTTGGCCTCTGTACGGTCGGCCGATGTCGTAGCGCGGCTCGGCGGAGATGAATTCGTGGTCCTGATGGAAGGCATCTCCGACGAAGAGGCGGCCGCTCACGTGGCGAGGCGCATACTGCTCGCGTTCCGGACGCCGGTCCTCTTGGGAGGCTCATACCGCGTCATCTCGGCAAGCATCGGCATCGCCTTCGCCCTCCCCCACGATGACACCGAAACCCTCCTGCACCGAGCCGACGTTGCGATGTACGAAGCCAAGGAGTCAGGCAAGAACCGCTACGTCGCCCACCGGGTTTGAAGGCTCAGTCGTTGAAGCGGAGGATGTCGATGCCCCGGCTGTAGTCCGTGGCGTACAGGATGTCCTTGGTCCTCCAGTAGACGGCACCGGTGGAGCCGGCGTGTGGCATGAACCAGCCCACCTCTTTGATCTTGCCGTCGGGCTGGATGTCGAGGAACCGCGTGCCGTGCTCGAAGAAGGCGGCCGCCACGATCCCTCCGTTGCGGAAATCCGGTCTTTCTTCGTGCCAGTGAGACGAGCAGCCGACCGCGTTGACGGCGGGGGAGCCATCGGCGTAGGTACCGTTGCTCACCCGGTATTCATCGACGAACTGGAACGTCTTGGTCTTCTTCCAGCTCTTCGAATCGAAGGTCATGAAGGCGCCACCACTGTCCGAGCAGCGCGGCTTGAAGTTGGTCTCGCCGGCCATGAGGATCCAGCGGTCGCGCCCCATGTTCGGCCACACCGCGGTGTGCTGGAAACGCTGGTCGGGAGTGGTGCCCACCGCGAGGAGCTTCGGGTCCATCGGGTTCTTGCGGGCATCGAGCAACATGATCTGGGGCGTGGCGGTGAGCACGATGCCCGGGGCCACCTCGGTGACGTCGTGAGCGTTGTTGCCGCCCGGCTTGTCGTCGCCCCACTTCTTGTCGCCGACGACGGGGTTGGCAGGGTCGCGCAGATCGATGATGAAACCCTCCGAGCCGTACGCATACTTGCAGTCCAGCACGCAGGAGAAGGTGTGGTTGCTCATGTTGGGGACCGAGGCGATGATCTGCGGGTCCGACTTGTCCTCGACATCGACGATGTGAAGCGGACCCGGTGCCAGAGCGAGGTTCGGCATGAGGAGGATCCGGCCGTTGGTGTCGATGTCCTCACGGGTGAAGATCGGCTCGTGAGGGTTCTCCAGAACGCCGACGAGGGTGGGGTTCAGGGGGTCCTTGGTGTCGTAGATCGTCAGCTTGGTCGAGTCGATGGCGTAGAAGTAGCGGCCGACCAGCCTTCCACCGGATCCGCTGGGGGCCGAGAACGGGATGTGCGCTACCCATTCGACGTTGTCCGAAGACACGCCGCCGGGCGACGGGCCACTTGCCTGGCGGGCGCTGGCGGGGACTGCGGCCAGAGCGAGCGCGGTAACGACCGCAGCCGTCAGCAAACGTTTCATGATCAGGGCCACTCCCAGCTTCATCGGACGATCCATCACAACGTGGGTTCGCTGTGGGCGGGACGCTTCCTGCCTGGGAACAGAGCGAGCAGGGGATGAAGTGACCGGTGGTGTTGTTTTCCCGCTCGAGTCCCGAACAAACCCAAGCGTGACCGTTTAGTCACCCACCGCGAGGGAACCCATTTCCACATGAAGGTGAGGAGGGTGATCAACCGGACGATCGACCACGAGGGAGACGGGGTCAACGTCAAAGGCGGGATCAACGCAGTCGTAGCCGCCAATGTCGGAGAGAAAGGTTCCTCGACCCACGTCTCTTCCAAGCAACGGATCGTTCAGAAGGTCTCTCGCAAGAAGAAGGACGGCCAGAAGGAGGAGGGATAGCCGTGACTGAGAAGCGTGACGAGCTCACCCAAGAGGAGCTCAAGCAGCAGGCTGGCGAGGAACTGCCCGAGCGCGAAGAGATGTCGCTCATCAACGCCAACCTGGCAGCCCCAGTGAACGCAGCGGTTGCCGCCAACGTGCTGTCGGACGACGCGGTTGCTTACGCGAACGCCGAGCAGAACGCCGACATCGACCAGTCCCAGTAAGGAGGCTTCGATGACCGATCGCAAAGAGCCGGACGGCCTCAGCGAAGAGGAACTGAAGCAACAGTCGGGCGAACAACTGCCCGAGCGGGAAGAGATGTCATTGGTCAACACCAACGTGGCGATACCGATCAATGCAGCGGTTGCCGCCAACGTCCTGTCGGACGACGCGGTCGCTTACGCAGATGCCACGCAGGACTCCGTGATCGACCAGTCCCAGTAAGGAGGAGGAGACGGCATGACCGACAAGCAGCCTGAAGGTCTCAGCAACGAAGAACTAGCAGAGCAGTCGGGTGAGGAATTGCCCGAACGCGAAGAGATGTCTCTGATCAACGCGAACCTCGCGGCCCCCGTGAACGCCGCGGTGGCAGCGAACGTGTTGTCCGACGGCTCGGTCGCCTATGCGAACGCCGAGCAGGACGTGGACATCGACCAGAGCCAGTAGCACACGACCATCGATCGATCTTGAAGAGGCGGTCCGCAGCGGCCGCCTCTTCTTCGACCCGGAGGAACTCCGATAACCGAGCTTCGCGACGATACGGCGACAACGGACATTGACCCCGCGCAACACCTGACCAAGATCCCGAAGGTCGATCCCAGCGCGCCGCCTCCTCCCGAGGCTCCTAGCACCACTTCGGCCCCTCGCTCCGACTCTGCCCCGACGGTCGAGATCCGCCACCGAGAGGACTCCGGTCCCTCGGATACGGGGGCGCAGATCAAAGCGGAGCAGGGTGCCGCACCCCAGCCGGCTGGGGCGGATCATCCGAAGCTGGCGGACGGGATCGAGCTCGTAGGCCGTTACGAAGGGTCCGGTTACAAAGAGGACCCGTACATCGCTCGACGCGAAGACGGCCAGATGGTCCAGTTGAGTCACCTTCTGTACCTAGTGGCCGAGGCCTGTGACGGGAACAAGGACCACGAGCAGATCGCTCGGGCCGTCTCCGAGGAGTTCGGTAGGACGGTCAGCGCAGACAACGTCGAGTTCCTCGTCGACAAGAAACTCCGCCCGCTCGGCGTGCTCGCACAGACCGACGGGTCGTCGCCCGAGGTCTCCAAGGGCGGGTCGCTGTTGGCCTTGAAGTTCAAGAAGACCCTGGTGCCCGAGAAAGCGGTCGCTGTCCTCGCAGCGATGATGAAGCCCTTGTTCTGGCCGCCGGTGGTGCTCGCGGTGCTCGCCGGCTTGGTCGCCGTGGACGTCTGGTACTTCAGCACTCACGGCGTCGGGGGCTCGATCCGAGACCTGCTCTACCAGCCACTCCTGGTGATGGCGATCTATGCGCTACTGATCGTCTCGATCGGGTGGCACGAGTTCGGTCACGCGACGGCATGCCGGTATGGCGGGGCGGATCCGGGGGTGATCGGGTTCGGCATCTACCTCGTCTGGCCCGCTTTCTACACGGATGTGACCGACGCGTATCGCCTCGGCAAGGGGGGCCGGGTACGAACGGATCTGGGAGGCATCTACTACAACGCGATCTTCTCTCTCGTGATCGCTGCCGCTTATCTGCTCACGCGGTTCGAGCCGATCTTGTTGCTGATCCTCTTGCAACACCTGCTCATGCTCTACAACTTCATCCCGTTCCTGCGTATGGACGGGTACTACGTGATCGCGGACCTCACCGGCGTTCCCGATCTGTTCGCTCGGGTGAAACCGACGCTCAAGAGCCTTGTCCCGGGACAGGAGACCGAAGAGGCCGTCACCGAACTGAAGACCTGGGTGCGAGTGGTGGTCACACTGTGGGTCGTGATCGTCGTGCCGTTGCTCCTCTACCTCTTCGCGATGATGATCATCAGTCTTCCGCGCGTGCTCGCCACCGGGTGGGACTCCTTCAATGACATCTCCGGGAAGTTCTCCGATGCGTGGGCCGATGGCGATTGGGCGAAGACGGCGGTGAACGGTCTGCAGGTCGCCTTCTTGGCGCTTCCGATGTTCGGCATGCTCCTCACGATCTGGAGGGTCTCGAAGCGCGTGGCTGTGGGGGCATGGAACGTCACGGAGGGCCACCCCATCGCTCGCACCCTCGTCGGGATCGGCGTTACGGCATGCGCTCTGTTCGCTGCGTTCGTGCTGTGGCCCAACGGCGAGTATCGCCCGATCCAGGAAGGCGAACGCTGGACGCTTACCGAGAGTTTCTCGGCCCTGTCCGAATCGTCGACGGGACGCCCATCCCTCACAGAGGAACGGCAGGAGGAGTTCGGAGGCGCTCCTGGTGTTTCGGAGGCCTTCGCACCGACCGAAAGCGACACACAGAGCGACACGGAGGAAGAGCAGCCCGAAGCGGAGGCGAGCCCCGCTGAGGGCGAAGAAGTCGTGAGTCCCGAGCCGACACCTACACCGGAGGCAACACCATGAGACGTCTCTCTTACCGATTCATCGCGTATCTACTCGCGCTCTCGCTGTTCTCGCCGGCAGCCGCGTGGGCACAATCGCCGAGCCCGGCGGAAACCTCGGCGGCGGAAACCGCGACCGACTCGGCGGTTTCCTCGGAGTCCCCAGCACCGATAGAGATCGATAACGGGGCTATAGCCGTCAACGAGACCGACGGCGCCAGTGTCTTCGAGTACGCGTTCGACGTGATCCGCGTTACGGATGGGATCGTGGACCAGACGAACCTCGCCCTCGCCTACTCGTCTTGCGAAGCATGCACGACCGTGGCGGTAGCGATCCAGATCGTGCTGGTCATCGGCGAAGCCACGGTTGTTACGCCGGAGAACGTGGCCGTGGCCGTCAACTACGAGTGCGTCTCTTGCGAGACGTTCGCGATGGCCTACCAGTTCGTGATCGGCATCGCCGAAGGGCCGATCCACATCACCGGGGCGGGCCAGAAGGCACTCGCCGCGCTCTATCGGGAGATCCGCGAGCTGTGGAGGGCGTTGGAGGAGGGCTCGATAGAGCCGCTCGACTTCTTCGCTCGATTGGACGTCCTGATGGACGAACTGGGGCGCGTGCTTGCCGAAGAGGTGGTGCCCGCCGGTAAGCCGGCGAAGGAAGAGGAAGACGATGAGGCGGAGCACTCTCCATCTCCGACTCCTTCCGAGACCGTTGAGGCCGATCCCTCGGCCACGCCGCAGCCGTCCGAGAGCCCCGTGGGGGAAACCACGCCCGAACCCACCCCCAGCGGGTAGCGGGTAACCGCCCGTACCGGGATTTTCACGAGCGTGCTAAAGTTTGTCCTTCGGCATCTCCCCCCAGAGCGACGGACCTTTACCTGACGCGCTCGGGGGAGCCGAGCGGTCCCCTCGTGTGGACCCGACCAAGATGGACTACTGAGCCGAAAGGTCCGGTGTTGAACAGGCAGACGAAGCGTGCGATGGCGAAGCAGGAGCAGCAGCGTAAGGCTGGCCCTCCTAAGCCGCCGGGCGCGCCCACGAAGAAAGAGCGGACGAAGCCACGTCAGTTCTTCAAGGAAGTTATCGCCGAACTGAAGAAGGTGGCCTGGCCCACGCGCCAGGAGGTCGTCGCCTACACGATCGTGGTGCTCGTGAGCGTCATCGTGATCACCGCGATGATCTTCGGCATGGACTTCGTATTCACCAAGGTCATCCTGGCCTTGTTCGGGGTTTAGCAACATGACTGAAGAACGCCGTTTGGATGCAGACGGATACGTCGCAGAGGATGAGGCCTCCATCGAGGAGATCGACCGGATCGACTCGCCCGGTGCTATCGACACCGAAGCCGAGTATGTAGACGAGCAGGCCGAGCTGGTCGACCCGTCCGCTGCCGACCCCCAGGGCGATGAACAGGAAGCCGCACAGGTGCTCGCCGAGCAGGGGGCCGAGGCCGATGTAGAGCCGGCCTTCGCCGAAGCGCTCTCCCCTCAGGTGGAGGACTCGGCCGAGGTCGAGGGCATAGCGGACGAGACCGATGTCGTCGAGGACCTGTCGACGGAACCTGCCGAGGACGAACCGATCGAAGAGGTGGCTTCTCTGGAGCAGCCCGAGGAGCCCGATGCGGGCGAGGGCGAGGTTCTTCCAGAAGAGGACGAGCCCGAAGCTCAGGGCGAGTCCGAGGATGCTGCTGCTGCCGTTGAGGTGGCCGCGCAGACCGACGAGAGCGACGACGAAGACGAGGACTACGACGATGCCTACGCAGCCATCGTTCCTCCGAACGAGCGCCCCGGATCCTGGTACGTCGTGCATACCTACGCCGGTTACGAGAACAAGGTCAAGACGAACCTCGAGTCTCGTATCCAGTCCATGAACGTCGAAGACCTCGTCTTCGAGGTCGTGATCCCGATGGAAGACGTCATGGAGATCAAGTCCGGCAAGAAGCAGATCGTTCAGAAGAAGGTGTTCCCGGGCTACCTTCTCGTTCGCATGTACCTCGAGGACGACTCGTGGCGCTGTGTGCGGGAAACCCCCGGAGTCACCGGATTCGTCGGTTCCGGGGCCAAGCCCACGCCTCTGTCGGAGAAAGAGGTCGACCGGATCCTCGGCATCAAGCCGGAAGAGAAGAAGAAGCTCAAGCCACGCCTCGAGTTCGAAGAGAACGAGAGTGTCCGGGTCACCTCCGGACCGTTCGCGAACTTCACCGGTTCCATATCCGAGATCAACGTCGACCAGAGCAAGCTCAAGGTGCTCGTCAACATCTTCGGACGAGAGACACCGGTCGAGCTTGGTTTCGATCAGGTAGCGAAGCTGTAG
>JBKHYB010000072.1:0-7029 GCA_046565725.1 Actinomycetota bacterium | reverse complement strand
ACCGTGGGACTGGCGGGTCAGCCTCTACACGTGGACGAAGTCGATCGCCGCGGGCATCTACATCATCCCCATCCTGCTGGCCTTCCTCGGCTTCGTCGGATGGGACAGCGATCTCGTCACCTGGGTGGCCCCGCTGGGATCGCTGTTCTTCCTGGCGGTGACGGGGGCTCTTCTGATCTGGGATCTGACCCACCCGACGCGCTTCTACATGATCTTCACCCGGCCCCAGTGGGGCAGTTGGTTGGTGCGCGGCGCCTTCATCATCGCCGGCTTCGGCGGGATCCTGTCCGTGCATCTGCTCGCATCGATCCTCGGTGAGAGCGACTGGATCCGCATGGCGGCGTTCCCCGGCATCCCGCTCGCCACCATGACCGCGGTCTATACCGCTTACCTGTTCGCTCAGTCGAAGGCACGGGACCTATGGCAGAGCCCTCTGCTGCCCCCTCACATGTTCGTCCAGATGATCCTGGCGGGGACCGCTGCGGTGATGCTGTCGGGGATCCAACTCTCGGATCGGGCGGCGTCGGCTCTGGAGGTGGCGCTGCTGGTCGCAGCCGGGACGCACCTGCTGATGGTCCTCGGCGAGATCACTCTTCACCATCCGACCGCCCACGCCCATCTCGCGACGTGGGAGATGACCCGAGGCCGCTACCGCACGTTCTTCTGGGCGGCCGCCGTTCTCATGGTGGTAGCGCTGTTCGCCCCGCTCATGGGGCCGGCGGCCGGACTGTTCGCACTCGCAGGACTGCTGGCGCACGAACATGCCTACGTGCAAGCGGCTCAGATCGTTCCTCTTGCGTAACTAAGGAGAGTTGATGGGCAAACGTGATCTGAACGAGCTGGGACGAAGGGTTAAAGCAGCGCGCGAAGAGACCCTCGGTCGAGGGGAGACCTTCTATCCGGGTCCGAGCCGCATCAACCTGGCCATGTTCCCGCCGAAGGAGAGGTGGGATGACTGGGTTGAGCTCGATTCACGCTCGTTCCCCAAGCGCGTAGAGAAGAACTACATGCTGGTCCCCACCACGTGCTTCAACTGCGAGTCGGCGTGTGGCCTCCTGGCGTACATCGACAAGGAAACCCTCGAGGTCCGCAAGTTCGAGGGCAACCCCGAGCACCCCGGATCGAGAGGGCGCAACTGTGCCAAGGGTCCGGCCACGATCAATCAGGTCACCGATCCCGATCGCATCCTCTACCCGATGAAGCGCGCCGGCGAGAGGGGCGAAGGCAAGTGGGTCCAGGTCTCGTGGGACGAGGCGCTCGATGACATCGCCGGGCGCATCCGTAAGGCGATAACCGAGGACCGGCACAACGAGGTCATGTATCACGTCGGGCGGCCGGGCGAGGATGGCTTCACCGAGCGCGTCCTGGCCAGCTGGGGCGTTGACGGGCACAACTCGCACACCAACGTGTGCTCGAGTGGAGCGCGCGCCGGCTACCACTTCTGGATGGGCATCGACCGTCCGAGTCCCGATCACGCCAACGCCAAGGTCATCTACCTGATCAGCTCGCATCTCGAGGCCGGCCACTACTTCAATCCGCACGCACAGCGCGTGATGGAAGCCAAGGAGAACGGAGCCAAGCTGATCGTTGCCGACACCCGGCTGTCCAACACGGCGACGCATGCGGACCACTGGATCTCCCCCTACCCGGGCAGCGAGGCGGCGATCAACCTGGCGATCGCCAACCACCTGATCGGCAACGATCTCTACAACCGCGACTTCGTCCGTCGCTGGTGGAACTGGCAGGAGTACCTCGAGGAGGTTCACCCCGACGTCGAAGCGACGTTCGAGGCGTTCGAGGCGATCCTCAAAGACCTCTACAAGGAGTTCACGTTCGAGTTCGCGGCCCAGGAATCGGGGGTGGACGCCGACGTGCTGCGCGCCATCGCTTCCACGATCGCCGGCGCCGGCACACAGCTCTCGACGCACAACTGGAGGTCGGCAGCGGCCGGGAACCTCGGCGGCTGGCAGGTGTCGCGCACGCTGTTCCTGCTGAACGCACTCCTCGGCGCCGTCTCGACCCCCGGAGGGCTGCACCCCAACGCTTGGAACAAGTACGTACCCAAGCCGATCTACATGCCGTCGCACCCCCACTCGTGGAACGAGCTGACGTGGCCGCTCGAGTTCCCGCTGGCTCTCAACGAGCTGTCGTTCCTGCTCCCCCATCTGCTGAAGGAAGGCCGGGGCAAGCTCGAGGTCTACTTCACCCGCGTCTACAACCCGGTCTGGACCAACCCCGACGGCTTCACGTGGGTCGAGGCCCTTACCGACGAAACCAAGGTCGGGCTGCACGTTGCACTCACGCCGACCTGGAGCGAGACCGCGTTCTTCGCCGACTACGTGCTGCCGATGGGCCACGGCTCCGAGCGGCACGACCTTCACTCCTACGAGCAGTACGACGGGCTCTGGGTGGGGTTCCGCCAGCCGGTCATGAGAGCGGCACGCGAGCGCGACGGCGAGACCGTCACCGACACCCGCCAGGTCAATCCCGGAGAGGTGTGGGAAGAGAACGAGTTCTGGATGGAACTGTCCTGGCGCATCGACCCGGACGGGAGCCTCGGCATCCGCCAGTACTACGAGTCCAAGGAGAAGCCGGGAGAACGGCTGTCGGTCGACGAGTACTACGGCTACATCTTCGAGAACTCCGTCCCCGGTCTGCCCGAGAAGGCGGCCGAGGAAGGGCTGTCCCCTCTCGGATTCATGCGCCGCTACGGCGCCTTCGAGATCGCCGACAGCGTCGGGCAGGTCTTCGAGAGCGAGGTTCCGCCCGACGAGTTGCAAGACGTCCGCAAGGGGCGCCACGGGCGGATCTTCAGCGCGGCCCCCAAGCCCGACGCATTGAACATCGTTCCGATGGGCGCTCCCGAGCCCGACCCTGAAGGGCGGCGGCCGGTCGGCGTCGAGATCGACGGCAAGATCCTCAAGGGCTTCCCCACGCCGAGCGGCAAGCTCGAGTTCTTCTCGTCCACCCTCGCCCGGTGGGGATGGCGCGAGTATGCGCTGCCGGGATACATCCGCAGCCACGTCCATCCGTCGGCACTGTCGGAGGACCAGGTCGTCCTTATCTCTACGTTCCGCCTGCCCGTGCAGATCCACACGCGCGGAGGTAACTCGAAGTGGCTCAACGAGATCAGCCACCGCCACCCGCTGTGGATCCACCCGAGCGACGCACGCCGGCTAGACATAGGACCGACGGACCTCGTGCGTGTCGAGACGGAGATCGGTTACTTCGTCCTCAAGCCTTGGATCACCGAAGGGATACGTCCCGGCGTGGTCGCATGTAGCCACCACATGGGGCGCTGGAAGCTCGGCGACCACGGACAGCGTCAGATCATGCAGACCGTCGAGCTCGATCGCTCGTCCGAGAACTGGTCGATCCGCCGCACGAAAGACGTGGGTCCCTACGAGTCCAGCGATCCGGACTCCAAGCGTCTGTGGTGGAGCGACGTGGGCGTGCACCAGAACCTCACGTTCCCCGTGCACCCCGACCCCATCTCGGGTCAACACTGCTGGCATCAAGCGGTGCGCGTGCGCAAGGCCGAGCCGGGCGACCGGTACGGAGACATCTCCGTCGACGTCGCCGCATCGCACGAGATCTACAAGCGATGGCTCGAGTTGACCCGTTCGGCCGACCTCCACTCCCCCGACGGGACCCGGCGGCCCTACTGGCTGATGCGTCCGCTCAAGCCGGCGAAAGAGATCTTCTACCTCGACAAGGGGAAGGGGTAGCGGTGTCCGAAAGGGTGGAACTCATCAGGGCACTGGCGGTGCTGGCCGAAGAGCCGGCCGCCGAACACGCCGCGGTGGCTCACACCCTCGGTCTTCCCAACCCGCCGTCACCCGCCGAACACACCGACGTCTACGTTCTCCAGGTCTATCCCTTCGCATCGGTGTACGTGGGTGCCGAAGGGATGATGGGCGGCGAAGCCCGCGACCGGATCGCAGGGTTCTGGCGGGCGGTCGGGCAGGTCCCACCAACCGAACCCGACCATGTCGCCGCTCTGCTGGGGCTGTACGCCGGGCTCCTCGATCAAGCCGAACGGGAGAACGACCCGGCGCGACGGATCATGACCCAGCGAGCCGCGGCCGCGTTGCTCTGGGAGCATCTGCTCAGTTGGTTGCCCCCGTTCCTAGCCAAGCTGCGCGAGGTTGGCTCCGACTTCCACCGCGAGTGGGCGGACCTGTTGATCGACGTGCTGTTCGAGGAATCCCGCAGCCTCGACGCCGACCTGCCTCTGCCGGTTCACCTCGCCGAGGCTCCGGGCCTGGCCGAGGAAGACACCCTGGACGGGCATCTGTCCGGTGTGCTGGCTCCCGTTCGCAGCGGGATGGTCATCACGCGGGCCGATCTAGCGCGCGGTGCCGTCAGCGCAGATGTTGGAACGAGGATCGGCGAACGCCGATTCATCTTGAAGGCGATGCTCGAGCAGGATGTCCGAGCCACGCTTCGGTGGTTGTCGTCGGAGGCAACCAGATGGAAAGAGATCCATCTATCTATGGGATCTCGTTGGGGGATCGGTTCGAACTTCTGGGTGCAGCGCTGCGCCGATGCAGCGGAGCTTTTCACCCGGATGGCGGACTCGGAAGAGGAACAGGAGGTGGTGCTCGGTGTTGCACGAAGCTCGTGAGGGAACGAGCAGCGTAGGGCCGGTACTCGATGAGGAAGAGATCCGGAGGATCGTCCGCGAGGAGGTCCAGCGAGGACTCAAGCAGGATCCATCGCGGAACGCGGCCGCTCTCATCGCATCCAAGGGAACGCTGGACTGGGCCTACCCTCCACTGATCCTGGCTTCCACCGCAGCCGCGCTCGGCATGGAAACCTCGGTGTTCTTCACCTTCTACGGCTTGAACATCATCCATAAGGATCACAACAAGCTTCTGAAGATCGGCCCCACAGGCAACCCTGCGATGCCCATGCCGATGCCCATGCCGCAACTGGTCACCGCCATGCCCGGGATGGTCCCCATGGCCACCTCGATGATGAAGTCGAAGTTCAAGAAGAAGAACGTCGCGACCATCGACGAACTGATCGAGGCGGCCACGGAGGGAGGCGTTCGCCTGATTGCCTGCCAGATGACCATGGACGTCTTCGGCTACGAGCAATCGGATTTCATCGACGGGGTCGAATTCGGCGGCGCTGCTGCTTTCCTGTCGTCGGCTCGCAAGGCTCACACCACTCTCTTCATCTAGGAGGCAACGATGACCGAGGTCAAAGAGGACCGTGTTCTGGACTGCACCGGGCTGCTGTGTCCCATGCCGGTGGTCAAAGCGAGCAAGGAGATCCGGACGCTGGAACCGGGTCAGGTCCTGAAGATCCTGGCGACCGATCGCGGCGCTATCTCCGACTTCCCGGCCTGGGCGGAGGACACCGGCAACACGCTCTTGGAGTCCGGTGACGACAACGGAGTGCTCTATTTCTATGTGGAAAAGGGTGACGAGGCGTGATCTTCAAGCAGTTCCGCTACGAACCTCTGGGTCAGGCGTCGTACCTGCTCGGTTGCATCCGCAGCAAGCAGGGTGTCGTCGTTGACCCCACGCAGGACCTGGGGGTCGAGCACTACCTCTCCGAGGCCGCCGATCTGGGACTGACGATCAAGGCCGTGTTCGACACCCACGTGCATGCGGACTACGTATCTTGCGGACGGGAGTTGGCCGAGTCGGCTGGCGTGCCGTATTACATGCACGAATCGCTGAAAGGTCTCGCCCGCTTCGACTTCCAACCGATCAAAGACGGTGAGGTGTTCGAGTTCGGGCGCGTCCGACTCGAAGTCCTGCATACCCCCGGACATACCCCCGAACACTGTTGCTACGTCGTGACCGACGGGGCGCGCGCCGACGACCCGTGGCTCGTCCTTACGGGGGACTGCCTGATGGTGGGCGACGTCGGCAGGCCGGACCTCCTTCTCGAGGATCAAGCTTTGAACGTGATGAACGAAGAGCAGAGGGCCGAGAGTCAGTACCGATCGATCACCGAGAAGCTGTTCGCTCTCCCCGACCACGTCGAGGTATGGCCGGCGCATTACGGCGGCTCGACCTGCGGCGGCATCAACATGAGCGGCAAGCCCAGCTCGACGATCTATTACGAGAAGAACTTCAACCTTGCGATCCGGCAGCCGGACGCCATGGCCTTCGCTTCGTTCATGAAGGAATCTGCTCGTCCGTTCCCCGCCAACTACAAACGCATCAAGGCACACAACCTCGGTCTCTTGGAGCCCGACGATGTCGATGAGGGTTCCGTCGAAGAGATGGATGCAGGCTCTTTCGCGGCGGCGATCGACGCTGGCAACATCGCGGTCGACCTTCGTCCCGCCCTGGTGTTCGCGCGTGGCCACATCCCCGGTGCGATCAACCTGCAATACAACACCGCAGATCTGGCAGACCGGGCCGAGATGGTTCTACCGCCGGGCTCCGAGCTCGTCCTCTACGCAGACACCGATGCAGTGGCGAAGTCTGCCGCAGCACTGCTGACCGAAGCCGGCTTCCAGGTCGGCGGCGTCCTCAAGGGCGGAGCCGACGCCTGGACCACCGCCGGTAGAGAGACGGCCAACATGCCCGTGATATCGGCAGAGGAGCTCTTCGAGGGCCGGGATGGATACGAGGTCATCGACGTCCGCGAGAGCTTCGAGTTCAAGTACGGCCACATCCCGGGGGCAACGCTGTTGCCGTCGATGGAAGCGTGGGAACGGGTCGATGAAGTACCGAAAGACACAAGGTTGGCGATCGTTTGCGGCGATCAGGTAAGGAGCGGGCTCGTCGCGTCGATCCTGCAACGCGCCGGTCGCCAAACCCATCTGGTGAGTGGAGGGATGACAGACTGGCTCGAGCGCGGATACCCGATGGAGAAGGTCGAGAAGACTCAGAACGTGGGTTGACCGATTCTCCCATCGCCGGGGTGAAGATCGGCCGTGGAGATCTGCTCGCCGGGTTGAGTGCTGCATTCGTGCTCGTCCCTCAAGCTCTGGCCTACGCACAACTCGCCGGCCTTCCTCCTTATCGGGGTCTATACGTAGCAGCGCTGGCGCCTTTGGCA
>JBKHYB010000071.1:0-7068 GCA_046565725.1 Actinomycetota bacterium | reverse complement strand
GTCTGCCGGACGCTTCGCCATCACGGCGTCGTGACGCCCATTATCCTGCTTACTGCCAAAGCACAGGAAGCCGAAAAGATCCTTGGCCTGGAACTCGGCGCGGACGACTACGTCACGAAGCCCTTCAATACCCGGGAGCTCCTAGCCCGGATGAAAGCGGTACTACGACGGAGTTCTGGGTCGGACAAGATGCAACCGGGCCGCGTGTTGGAGGGGGGCGGGATCCGGCTCGACCCGGAACGCTTCGAGGCGACGGTGCGAGGGGAACCCGTCCACCTCCCGCGCAAGGAGTTCGAGCTGCTGGAGCTGCTCATGGAGAACGCGGGCCGGGTGCTGACCAGAGAGACCCTCATCGACCAGATCTGGGGGCCGGATTACTTCGGGGACACCCGGACGCTCGACGTACACATCAAGCGCCTGCGCAGCAAGTTCGAAGAAGACCCTCACGACCCGGCCCACCTGATAACCATCCGAGGCCTCGGCTACAAATTCCTCCCCTAACCACATTCTTCGTCGAAATATGGTCGCCATACGACCGCTTTCTTCGTCGAAATGTGGTTGCTATAGAGCCATTTCTCCGCGCGGAAATTCCCAGGGTGGGCCCATCACCCGGCCGACAAGCCTGAGGAAGTCCTCGTCCGAGAGATCGCTCCCGACGACCACGACCGGGATGCCTTGAGAATTCAGATCGGCGACCTTGCGCTGGTCCCGCTGGATGACCAGAGGGTCAGCGTGGGTATCCAAGGGGGAGATATCGATCGCAAGGGGTTTCGGGTAGTAGAGATCGACCTCCCACTCGAAGCCGAACGATCCCATGATCTTCACGTTCCTCTGAGGAGGTGGATACCCCGCCGCCACCAGAAGATCGAAATACCGGTCTTCCCTGTAACTCTTGGCCCGCTGTGCCGAGGGGTCGGTTCGTTCGATCGCGTCACGAGCCATCGCCAATCCTCCGCGGCCCTGTCTGGACTCGGAGTCGAGCACGGCGATCACTTCCTCTCGGGTGAACACCTGTTTCCGGAGGCCTCTCCGGAACATCGAGAGCGCCCGGAAAGGATAGAGATCACACATATCGAGGAACGTCCGCGGCCCGTCGGTCACCCATAGCCCATCGACCACAACGATCCTTTGGTCGAACGCACGTGACGACCAGTGGAAGCGGTACCCCTCCCTGGGAGCCATACGCCGGGTCGTCAAGATGTGGATGTCGTTGTCTTCCTCACCGGCGATGTACAGGGACCCCGGCTCGACGAGGTCCTGGAGAACGGCGGCGCTCGGCCCACACATCGCCGCTCGGCCTTCCGGCAGTCGGCGGGAAGATGCGGCGAGCAACCCCTCCCACGCGCGGAAGTGGAAGGTTCGGGGAGTGCCGGACGAGGCGAGGAGACCGTAGGAGAGTCGCTCCAGGACACCTTTGTCTACGAGGGCGCGGATCTTGCCTCGCGTCACCCCTAGGGAGCGCGCCTGCCACGTGGTGGCAACGCCGGCCTGATCTCGCATGAGCCGCAGGAATACACCGAGTTCATCCATGGGCGAAAGCCAACCGTCTTCAGGCAAAGCGCGTTGTGACGCGGATCACAACGCGCCAGCGTTCTTTCAGGTACGGATCAGCCGATCCTCCAACGAGAAGTCATACAGAAGTAAAGAAGAGTTCGTATCCGGTTGGTCGGCGCGATGCAACCTTGGGTCATGGACAGAAGAGATTTCCTTAAAACATCGGTCGGCGTCGGAGCCGGCCTGACGATCGCCCGGCGCTTCCCCTCGGTCGTGCACGCATCCGCTGCGGTCGTTGAAGACAGCCCTTTCCGCCACGGCGTCGCCTCCGGTGATCCGCTCCCCACCCAAGCCATCATCTGGACCCGAGTGACGCCAAGCGATGCTGCGACGCCAGGCTCGAAGAACGGGGACTCGGTAGAGGTGCGTTGGGAAGTGGCAACAGATCCCGGCTTCCGGAAGATCGAAGCCGAAGGCAACATGCTGAGCCACAGCTCTAGCGATCACACGATCAAGGTTGATGTCGACGGGCTGCATCCGGGAACCGCCTATCACTATCGCTTCCGAGCCGCCGGGAAGACATCGAGGGTCGGGAGACTCCGGACCGCTCCGGAGCCCGGCGCAGACAACACCTCGCTGAGATTCGGAATGGTGTCGTGCAGCAACTACGAAGGTGGGTTCTTCACGGCATACGGTCATCTCGCACAACACGAACTCGACTTCGTTCTCCATCTCGGCGATTACATCTACGAGTACGGGGCCGGGGGCTATGGGCCGGGGGCCGAGATCGGACGCGTCCATACCCCGGCGCACGAGATCGTCTCTCTGTCCGACTATCGGACGCGGTACGGCCAGTACCGGGAGGACGTGGATCTTCAGGATCTGCACGCCGCGGCTCCTTTCGTGACCATCTGGGACGACCACGAAGTGGCGAACGATGCGTATGCCGAGGGGGCCGAGAATCATCAGGAAGAAGAGGGGGATTACATCGCCCGACGCGATCGTGCATACCAGGCCTACTTCGAATGGATGCCGGTGCGTCAACGTCGCGACCCTCGACGTCTGTACCGTCACTTCCGATTCGGCACGCTCGCCGATCTCCACATGCTCGATCTCCGTCAGTACCGGAACGAGCAGCCGAGCAACCAGGCCGACCCCTCGAAGGACGACCCCGCCAGGACGATCACGGGTGACAAGCAGATGGAGTGGTTCAAGCAGAGCTTGACCAGGCATCGCCCGACCTGGCGCTTGATCGGTAACCAGGTCATGTTCATCCCGTGGGATACGGCCCCCGAAGTTCCGTTCAATATCGATGCGTGGGACGGCTACCGAGCCGATCGGCAGGAACTGATAGATCACTTCGCCGGCAACTCGATCGACAACGTTGCGTTCCTCACCGGGGACATCCACACATCGTGGGCCTCGGACGTGCCGCTCGACAAGACGACCTACGGAACCGTGACGGGATCCGTCTGCACCGAGTTCGTGTGTCCGTCGGTCACGTCGGATAACCTCGACGAGATCGCGGGGACGCCCTACCGTTCGAGCATCCCCGCCGAGGAAGCCATCAAAGCCAACAATCGGTGGGTGAAGCACGTGGAACTCGACTCACATGGATACTCACTGGTGGATCTGAACCCCGAGCGACTCCAAGTCGACTTCCACTACATCTCCGATAGAACGGATCCGAAAGCTACCGAATCGTTCGCGTCGGGTTGGATGACCGAGGCAGGATCCAACACGGTGGTCGAGGCGAGACAGCCGATACCGGATACGAGGGGCGCATGAAAAGGGTGGCCGTGGTTGCGGCTCTAGCTTCATCGATGGCGATCGCCGCCGGCACTATGCCCTCCCTCTCTGCCCGAGCCGAGGGCGGACCCGTCAAGGTCGTGGTGCTCGTGGTCGATGGGCTACACCCCTCGGAAGTGAACCCGGTCGACGCCCCGAACATCGCATCGTTGCGTGAGGCCGGAACCTGGTACGAGGAGTCGCGCTCGATCTTCGTAGCCGAGACCATCCCTAACCACGTCGCGATGATGACCGGCGCCTACGGTCAACGCAGCGGGATCCCGGTAAACAAGTGGTGGTCCCGCGATCCTGAAGATGAACCGGGCAGCGACATGGACGATCCGGCCCTCTTGAAAGCCGAAACCCTGTTCACCACGATCGACAAGAACTGTCCCGATCTGCGGACCGCAGCGGTCCTCTCCAAGACCTATCTGCACGGGATCTTCTCGGGAGACCGCGACGGCGACGGCGCGCCCGACGCCGATTATCTGTGGGATCCACAACCGGTTGTCCCAGGAAGCGGTCACGCACCCGACCCATTCACCACCGACATCGTCCTGGACGAGATCCCCAATCGTCCGGATCTGCTGTTCGTGAACCTAGGTGACGTCGACCGCTCCGGCCACGTTGACCCCTCTGGGATCCAGGACCCGGCCTTCAGAGCCGCCATCCTGCACGACACCGATGTCCAGGTAGGCCGCATCGTCGATGCTTTGAAGGCGTCCGGTGACTGGGAGAAGACCGTCATGGTCCTGACCTCGGACCATTCGATGGACTGGTCCACTCCGGGCGATTACATCTCGCTGGACGAGGTCTTCTCCGGCGACGATCGGACGGCCGGCAAGTACGAGGTGATCCAGAATGGCGGCGTCGACAACGTCTACCTGAAGCCGGATGTCGAGAACCGGCGCTCGGTCCTCAAGACGATGTACGAACTGGCAACAGGCACCGATGGCGTGGCCGGTGTCTACTACCGGAGGCCTAATCCCGAACACATGAAGGGCGCGGTCGCGCCTCGGGCTTGGGGGTTACGCACCAAGCGCGTGGGCGACCTGATCGCGATGGCGGCTCCGGGCCGGAGATTCTCCGACCCGTCGTCGACCGACAATCCCATCCCGGGTAACCACGGTCACGCCGTCACTCGACACAACGTGATGTTGGTCTCTGGTGGCTCGCCCTTGGTGCTTCCCAAGACCGTGGCCGCGTCCGATCCCGACAAGGTCGACCCACTCAACGACACCCGGGCTCTACCCGAGCAATCCGAGACCGTCGACATCGGAGTAACCATCGCGTGGCTGCTGGGCCTAGAGGATCCGGGCGTGCACAGACCTCAGTTCCAAGGACGGGTTCTGGACGAAGCGTTCACATCTCGCCCCGAACCGGCCTGCACCTGATTTCTGCGCGTCGAAATGGTCGTATAGCAACCACATTTCGACGAAGAATGGGGTCGTATGGCGACCACATTTCGGCGAAGAATGCGGTTAGCCGAAGCGGCCGGTTACGTATTGCTCGGTGCGCTCGTCCTTGGGCATGGTGAAGATGTTCTCGGTGAGGTCGTACTCGACGAGGACACCGGTCCGGCGGTCCTGTTCCTCGTTCACCTCTGCCGTGAAGAAGGCGGTGCGGTCACTGACCCGAGCCGCCTGCTGCATGTTGTGAGTGACGATCACGATCGTGTACTCGCTCTTCAGCTCCACCATGAGGTCTTCGATGCGACCCGTTGCGATCGGATCGAGGGCCGAGCAAGGCTCGTCCATCAGGATCACGTCGGGCTGAACCGCGATGCAGCGCGCGATGCAGAGTCGCTGCTGCTGGCCCCCGGAGAGCCCCATGGCCGACTCCTTCAGACGGTCCTTAACCTCGTCCCACAGAGCTGCTCGCCGCAGCGCCGATTCGACGAGCTCGTCCATGTTCCCCTTGAACCCGGCGATCTTGGGGCCGAAAGCGATGTTGTCGTAGATGGACGTGGGGAACGGGTTGGGCTGCTGGAACACCATCCCGACGCGCCTGCGTACCTCGACGGGATCGACCTTCGGGTGATAGAGATCCACGCCGTGGTACCGGATCGAGCCTTCGACCCTGGCGATCTCTACGAGATCGTTCATGCGATTGAGGCACCGCAGCACAGTGGTCTTTCCGCAACCAGAGGGCCCGATGAGAGCCGTGATCTGCTGCGCCGGGATGTCTAACGAGATATCCCTAACGGCACGGAACTTCCCGTAGTAAACGCTGAGATCCTCAAGCTCGAAGACCTGCTCCTTGGAAGGGGCCGGTGCACCTTGCCTCTGTGGCGTTGCGATGTGCATCTCCACCTGGTGGTCTCTTTCGGTCGTCATCGATGTGTCCATGTTCTACCTCACCATCTCCGCTCGTACCTGTTGCGCAGCAGGATGGCGGTCGCATTGGCGGTCAGGATCACGAGGAGAAGCACGATGATCGCCGCTCCAGCAACCTTCCTGAAGGCATCGCTAGGAAGTTGCGAATACTGATAGATAACGGTCGGAAGGGTCGTGAATCCACGCGGTTGGGACATCTGCTGGACGATGCTTTGCCCCCCCGAAGCCAGGAAGCCGGTCACCGCGCCAACCAAGAGGACCGGAGCCGTCTCACCGAGTGCCCGAGCCAGCGACAGTACGGTGCCGGTGAGGATCCCGGGTGCCGCCGACGGCAAGACATGATGACGGATCACCTCCCAGCGGGTGGCGCCGACCCCATACCCGGCCTCTCGGATACTGTCCGGAACGGCTCTCAGGGCCTCGGCCGAGGTGATGATGACGATCGGAAGAACGAGCACCGAAAGCGTGTACCCGGCAGCGATCATCGTCGCCCCGTTCGTCATCGGCCGCAGCAGCTCCACGAACACGGCCAGGCCGAGAAGTCCATAAACGATCGACGGCACGCCGGCGAGGTTCCGGATGTTCACGTTGATGAACCGATTCAGCCTCGTATCGGACGCGTACTCCTCTAGGTAGATCGCCGCCGCGATTCCGAGAGGGATCGCGATCACCAGTACGAAGGCCAGCGTCACCATCGAACCGATCAAGCCTTGAAGGACCCCGGCGGTGTCGGGAGTGAACGACGAGATACCGGAGGTCAGGAAGCCCGCCCCCCTGTCTGCCAAGACCGACCAACCCTTGGAGAAAACGTCGATCAGCAAGACCAGCAGTATCAACAGAGACATCAGCAGAGCGGCGAGCAGCAGCAGTTGGAACAGGATCTCGCCTGGATGGAGCTTGCGCCCGCTCAGTTGACGCCTTATCAGGTCGGGGCCGGTCAAGCCCTCAGCTTTGGAGGCCATCAGTAGCGCTGCCTCACTTTCCGAACGAAACGCTCGCTGATGACGTTCAAGGTCAAAGTCATCAGAAACAGCAGCAGGCCGACGAAGAAGAGGGACTCGAAGGTGTTCTCGGCCCCCTTGACCTGGTCCGATCCGATGGCCAGTGCCGTCATCGCAGCCGTCATGGTCTGACCGGGCTCGAGGGGATTGACCGTGAAGGGAGACCCTCCGCTAGCCCCTGCGGCGATGGCAACGACCATCGTCTCGCCTATCGCTCTGGACACACCCACTATCAGGGCGGCGACGATCCCTGAGATGGCAGCGGGGAAGACGATCCTCATCGTCACCGTTCGTTTGCGTGACCCGAGCCCGTAGGCGCCCTCGCGTAGCGCCAGGGGGACCGATCGCATCGCGTCCTCGGCTATCGAAGCAACCAAGGGAGTGACCAGGATGCCAACTCCGATGCCTGCAGCCATCATGTTGAAGTACGAGGCGCCGGAGAAGAAGCG
>JBKHYB010000070.1:0-7096 GCA_046565725.1 Actinomycetota bacterium | reverse complement strand
TCATCGCAGGCCCAGGTCCTCTCGGTCGAGCACCTGCTGCGGATCCTGGACCTCGTGGGCAAGGCGGTCACGGACATGCGCCTCACCCCGAACGGCCGGTTGTTGCTGGAGGTCGCTCTCGTGCGGGCGGCTGCCCCCGAAACCGATCCGTCGGCACTCGGGTTGCAGGGTCGCATCGAGAGGCTCGAACGTCGCATGGGTTTCGCGGAGGAGGGAGGCCAGGTCGTTCAGCCGGCCCAACCTCAACCTCGCCCGGCCCAACCCGCCCCCAAACCTCAGCGACGGCAGACCCCGACAGGTCCTAAACGCCCCGCCTCTTCAGGCTCACCCGCTCAAGCTGCAAACCCGGCTCCGGCCCCCACAATCCAGCCCGCCAAAGAAGCTCCCGCAGCGCAGGCGGCCCCCGCACAGGCGGCTCCCCCGCAGGCCCAGCCGGCGCAACCACAGGCAGCGGCCCCGGGCGGACTCGGTCTCGCCCAGATCAAGGATTCCTGGCAGGCGACGTTGGCGGAGGTCGGCCGAGCCTCGAAGCGGATCCAGGCACTGCTGAATCCATCGCGTCCGCTCAGCTACGACGACGACCATCTGGTCGTCGAGGTCCAGTCCTCTTTCCACGAAACCACGATGAGCGAGGAACCCAACCAGCAGATCCTGGGCACGGCCCTGTTCAATACCTTGGGGATCAGACCCTCGATCGGCTTCATCGCCCGCGGCTCTCAAGCTTCCCCGGGCTCTCAGCCGGCCGTGTCTTCCGTTCCCACGGCCCCGGTGCAAGATGTGGTCGAGGAGACCGCGATCGAAGAAACGGAGATCGCTCAGGGCTCCGCACACGATCCGGTCGAGCTGATCAAAGAAGGCCTGGGGGCCGAGGTCATCGAAGAGAGGACGGGACAATGAAAGACATGCAGCGCATGATGCGCGAAGCGCAGAAGATGGCCGCCGAGATGCAGAAGGCCCAGGAGGGTCTCGCCGACGTAGAGGTCGAAGCTTCTGCCGGAGGGGGTGCGGTCAAGGCGGTGTCTTCCGGCGATCTTCGCATCCTCAGGATCGAGATCGACCCCGAGATGTTCGATGGCGCCCCCGACGCCGACGACATCGAGATGCTCGCCGACACCGTCACCGCTGCGGTCAACGAAGCCCTCAACAAGGCCCGCGAGGCGCAGGCCGAAGCCCTCGGCCCCCTTGCCGGAGGCATGGGCGGACTCGGCTTGGGCCTCTAGCCCGACCGCAAGGGAACCCGTGTTCACCGGCCCGATCCAAGATCTGATCGACGAACTCGCGCGCATGCCGGGTATCGGCCCCAAGAGCGCGCAACGGGTCGCTTTCCATCTGCTGAAAGGCGACGACGTCGACGCGAAGCGTCTCGCCGAAGCGATCCTCACGGTCAAAGAGAAGGTGCGTCTCTGCGAGCAGTGCTTCAACGTTTCGGACCAGCCCCTATGCGAGTACTGCCGAGATGACCGCCGCGACCAGACGATGATCTGCGTGGTCCAAGAACCTCCGGACATCGTGGCGATCGAACGGACCCGCGAGTACAAAGGTCGGTACCACGTGCTGCAAGGCGCGATCTCCCCGATCGAGGGCGTTGGCCCTGAGGATCTACGTGTTCGGGAACTGCTCCTACGGCTGCAGGCTCCGGCCGATGGATCCGAGCCCGTTCAAGAGGTCATCGTCGCAACCAACCCCAACACAGAGGGTGAAGCGACGGCCATGTATCTCGCCCGCTTGATCACCCCCCTCGGCGTGAAGGTCACGCGCTTGGCGAGCGGGCTTCCGGTCGGTGGCGATCTCGAATATGCCGACGAGGTCACCCTGGGCAAGGCCCTGTCGGGGCGCCGCGAGCTAACCGGCTAGGACTTCCAGCCCTGCGCTTGTACCGTTTACAGGGGTAGCATCTGGGGCATACCGCCTCTATCCGGCGCAACTTCCAGAACGGAAACTCGCGTGAGAGCAGCGACAGGCACCAGGATGAGAGCCCTTCTTCCCCAGGCGATCATCGCCACTGCGGGGGTCGTTGTGGTGCCCGTTCTCATCACCTTGGCGATGGTCCTCGCCGGGCTGCCCGATCCCGAATATGCGGTGGCCACCGGCGTGGGGCTCTTCCTCGCGATGTGTGCCGCGGCCCTCGGGAGCACCCTGTGGCTCAGACGGGATGAATCGGTCGAGGTGTCGTTCGGCGAACTGATGTTGTGGCGCTGGCTGCGCCGCCATCGCGCCGAACAGAAGATCCAGGACACCGCCGAGATCCTGGTCCACCCGGTGCGGACCGAAGTGAGCGACGAAGACCGCATCGGGATGTTGCACGAGCTCACGACGGCTCTGGAGATCAAGGACCCCTATACCCACGGGCACTCCCGGCGGGTCGAGCGGCATGCTTACCGGACCGGCCTCGCTCTGGGTCTGGCCAACCACGAGATCGAAGAACTGCGCCTCGCTGCGTCCCTCCACGACGTGGGCAAGATCGACATCCCCGATCACATCCTGCGCAAACCGGGGCCGCTCACCGATGCAGAACTCGATGTGATCCGAGCCCATCCCGTGACCGGTGCTGAACTGGTCGCGCCGGCTGCCTCCGAAACGGTCGTGGCAGCGATCAGGCATCACCACGAGCGCTGGGATGGTTTCGGCTATCCCAACGGTCTGCAGGCAGAAGAGATCCCGCTCGGGGCCCGCATCATCGCGGTGGCGGACGCTTACGACGCGATCACGTCGGCCCGTCCCTACAAGACGGGTAGCGCACGACGAGATGCCGTGGCCATGCTCGAGGCGGGCGCAGGCGTCCAGTTCGACGCGGAGGTCGTGAAGGCTTTCATCTCTACACTGCCCTCGGCGATCCCGGCCCTGGCGAGCCTTCTCCTCCTGGCCTGGCCGGCTCGGATGGCGCGGAAGACGGCGGTGTGGGCGAAGAGTGCCGGTGCCGGAAGCATGGCGACGGCGGCTGCTTCGGCGGGGATGGCCGCCCTCATCGGAACCGCCGGGATCAACACCGTTCAGCAGCGTCTTCCCGAGACCTCTCCATCCTGGCCTTCGACCGCATCGATCGAGAGCTTCATCGGAGATGCCGGCGATACGGAGGTCGGAGGCATCAGGCTGACCCAGAAGGCGGCCAAGCCCAAGGAGGTCCGTCGGGACCGACCCGCGAAGGACGCGGACGACCCAACGGTGGCGATCGACCTGTTGCCGGCCGACGGGCCGCCTCCATCCGAACCCGCCGGTCCGGACGACCGCGAGCCTGAGGTTCCGGTTGGGGCCGCAGCCGACGACGACAAGTACGAGCCATTCGGGGACCCTCAGCCCGAGCACGGGCAGGAATGCGAGAAGGCCAAAGGCAAGGGTCTCGATAAGCACTGCGGGTAGCCCGAAACGGCAACGGCCTAGAAAGGGACCGTTCGTTTCCCTTGTAGGTTTCTTCGATGGCCCTGATCGTCCAGAAGTACGGAGGCACGTCGGTTGGCGATGCCGCGCGCATCAAGCGGGTCGCCAAGCGCATAGCCGATACCGCCCGGACCGGGGCCAAGGTCTGCGTTGCCGTATCGGCGATGGGGGACACGACGGACGAGCTCGTCGAACTCGCTCACCGGATCTCGCCGAACCCACATGGGCGCGAGATGGACATGTTGCTCACCGCCGGGGAGAGGATCTCGACGGCTCTGCTGTCTATGGCGATCATCGACATGGGGTTCGAGGCGATCTCGTTCACCGGATCCCAGGCCGGGATCGTGACCGACGGCATGCATGGCAAGGCGAAGATCATCGAGATACGAGCCCATCGCGTGCTCGAAGCCTTAGAGCAAGGCAAGATCGCCATCGTCGCGGGCTTCCAGGGATTCTCGACCGAGACGATGGACATCACGACCCTCGGTCGTGGAGGAAGCGACACGACGGCCGTTGCTCTAGCGGCCGCCCTGAACGCCGACGTCTGCGAGATCTACACCGACGTCGAGGGAGTCTTCACCGCCGATCCACGCATCGTTCCAGATGCGCGCAAGCTTCACGCGGTCTCTTACGAAGAGATGCTCGAGCTGGCGTCATCCGGTGCCAAGGTGTTGATGTCTCGGTCCGTCGAATACGCTCGTAACTACGGAGTCCTCATCCACGTCAGGTCTTCTTTCTCCGGAGAGGAAGGCACGTGGGTGAGAGAGGAGGATGAACGTATGGAGCAGGCGATCATCTCCGGCATCGCTCACGACACTTCCGAAGCGAAGATCACGATCCTCAACGTGCCCGACCATCCGGGCATAGCTGCACGCGTCTTCAGGCCACTGGCAGACGAAGGCATCAACATCGACATGATCGTTCAGAACGCTTCGCACGAAGGGACCACCGACATCTTCTTCACTTGCCCGAAGGACGATCTCGTGCGAGCGGAACCGGTGTTGGAGAAGATCCGTGAGCAGATCGGTGCTACCGGCATCGAGACCGATCCCGACATCGCGAAGATCTCGCTTGTGGGGGCCGGGATGAAGACCCACCCGGGCGTCGCGGCAGACATGTTCGACGCTCTGGCTGAGGCGGGGATAAACATCGAGATCATCTCGACCTCATCGATCCGGATCTCCTGTGTCGTGCGTGCCAACGAGGTCGAAGAAGCGGTCCGGGCGATCCATGAGAGGTTCGACCTGGCTGAAGATGCACTCTTCCGGGAGCGGCACCCAGCCACCGCGACCGATCAGATGAAAGCGATCAAGGTGGAGACGGACAGATGAGACTCGTTGTGGTGGGAGCTACCGGAGCGGTCGGCTCGCAGGTGCTCGACATCCTCGAGCAGCGAGCGTTCCCGTTCGACGACTGGCTGCCGGTTGCATCGGCGCGGTCTGCGGGCAAAGAGCTCACCCTCTCCGGTCGTACCGCGACGGTTGTGGAACTGCAGCAGGGCATCTTCTCCAGCGACGACCTCGTGATCTTCGACCTTCCCGATGACCTCTCGCGGGCATGGGTAGAGACGGCGGTTTCTGAAGGGGCAACGGTGGTGGACAACTCTGCCGCTTTCAGGATGGACCCCGAGGTGCCCCTGGTCGTGCCCGAGATCAACCCGGGAGCCGCTCGGAACCGCCCGCGCGGGATAGTTGCCAACCCGAACTGCACGACCTTGGCGATGGTCGTCCCGATCGCCGCCCTGCATGCAGAGGTTCCGGTCCGCCGCCTGATACTCGCCTCCTACCAGGCTGCTTCAGGTTCGGGGAAGCCCGGTATCGATGAGCTTTGGGAGCAGACGGTGACCGCCTCCAAGGATGAAGAGACGGTTCGGAACGGTCTCGCTCGGGAGTTCCTCGATGCAGGAGAGACGTTCCCCCATCCCATCGCGCTCAACGTCATCCCTCGTTGTGGCTCGTGGAAGAACGATGGCTATACCAGCGAGGAACTGAAGCTCTGCAACGAGACCCGCAAGATCATGGACCTTCCCGATCTGCCGGTAACCGCGACATGCGTCCGGGTGCCGGTGGTGACCGGTCACGGTGTCGCCGTTCATGCGGAGTTCGCCGCCGAGATGACACCCGATGCGGCTCGAGAGATCCTTTCGAACGCGGCCGGCGTTGAGGTCGTCGACGACCCCGACGCCGAGATCTATCCGACACCGCTCGAAGCGGCGGGCAAGGACCCGTGTTACGTCGGGCGGATCCGACAGGATCTGTTCGACCCGAAGGCTCTGGAGATGTTCTGCGTCGCCGACAACCTCCGCAAGGGAGCTGCACTCAACTCGGTGCAGATAGCAGAACTGTTGCTGGATGAGTTCTAACGACAAGCAGGGCTGGGACTTCCACGAGGGCGATGAGATCGTTCCCGGTCGCTATGCACTGAAGAAGCTCGGCGGCGGCAGCGCCTACGAGGCCTACATCGTGTACGACGAGACCATGGGCACGATCGTCGTGGCCAAGATGCTCAGGCCCGACAAGGCTCAGGACGAGTCCTACCTGAAGTCACTGCGTCGTGAGGCAGAGATCCTCGGTGGGCTCTCCCATCCGGTGATCGTTCGCGCGTTCGATCTGGTCGACGACGGGGAGCGTCCGCATCTGATACTCGAGCATCTCGAAGGAGAGACGCTTCGCCGTTTGATCAGGTTCGGTCCGGTCCCGATGGAGCAGCTCTTACCGTTGGCCCTCAGCATCTGTTCGGCGATCCACTACCTCGCCGGCAAAGAGATCGTCCACCTGGACATCAAGTCACGCAACATCGTCATGGGCGTACCCCCCCGACTGATCGACTTCAGCGTGGCTCGGACGATCGACAGAGCCAACCGCATCACGGGACACGTCGGCACCGACGCATACATGGCACCCGAACAGTGCGATCCGGGTAATCGCGGGGAGATCGGTCCGTGGACGGACGTTTGGGGCTTGGGGGCCGCGCTGTACCGTGCCGCGAACGCGCGCGTCCCGTTCCCCCGGCCCAAGGACTATGACAAAGACGATCTCAAGCAACGTTTCCCGCAACTGGACTCGAGCCCGGAGCCGTTCCGCGAAGACCTACCCCCGATGTTGGCCGAAGTGATCCTTTCGTGTCTCGACCCCGAGCCGGCGAACCGTCCCGAAGCGATGGAGGTGGCGGCGTCCCTGGAACCACTGGTCGCTGTGTTGCCGCGCAAACCCGTTCTGCGCAAGGCTCGACCGGGACGCAGGTACTGATCTCGAACGCGTGAAAGGGGCGTCCGAAGACGCCCCTTTCAGGTTCCCCGTATCTAGCGTTTAGGCACGGCGGCGACGCAGAACGATCGCAGCCCCCGCGCCGATCAGTCCGAGGCCGGCGCCGAGGAAACCGGCGACCCCCGCCCCGGTGAAGGGGAGGAGCCCTGAGCCTCGTTCCGAAGCCTCTGCAGCAACTTCGGCTCCATCGCCGCGCTCCAGACCGGCACCCAGCACGTCGGCTCCGGCTCCTTCGGCATCGCCGTTACCAGCATCTCGCTGGATCCGCTCGCCGAGCACCTCGGCCGTGTTGCCCTCGGTGTCGGTCTCGGTGCCGGTGTCGGCCTGTCCCGTGAAGGTCTCGGTGTCGCCGCTGACCTCCACCGTGTTCAGCGCGCTGGCGACGCTGCCCACGTAGGCGCCCGGGGTGGTGCCGGCGACCCCGCCCGCAGCCAGGAACTGCGCGCGGTCGTACG
>JBKHYB010000069.1:0-7136 GCA_046565725.1 Actinomycetota bacterium | reverse complement strand
CGTGCAGAACCTCTTCCTTGCGGTAGATCTTCGCGATGGGGCTGCGCCCGGTCTTGGGATCGATGAAAGAGGCCAGTTGTTCTGCCAGTTCGTCGCGCAGGCGGTCGTAATCCTTCGGGTCGACGATCCCCTGGGGCTCGCGGCCTTTGAGGTTGAGGCTGACGCCCTCACCGGTGGAAGTGACCGACGTGTAAGCGCGTGAGTTGGCCCAATCGAGCGGGCTAGCGGGAAGGGCTACACGACCGTGAAGCTTGAGAACGTCGTAGATCTTGCGAGCGATGCGGCGACCCGGCCCCCATCTGATCAGGTTCGTAACGAACGAGCCCTCCGAGAACTGAGCCCAGCCGAGTTGCTCCAGGATGCGATCCATCGTGCACGCGCGGACGCACGGCTGGTGACCGTGGTCGCTCATAAACATCACGAGGTCGTCCTCGGTGGTCCTCTCGAGCAGCCGCCCGAGCCCCTCGTCCAACTGCTTGTACACATCGATCGTCTGCTTGGCGACCGGGGTGTCCTTGAGCTTGTCGTAGTCGGGGTGCTCGGGATGGATGTATTCGATCAGACAGTGCTGGATCCGGTCGGTGGAAACGAAGACGAGAGTGGCGAACTCCCAGTCGGTCGTGTCGAGGAGGTACTCGAACGCCTTCTGTCGCTTGGCCGTGATCTCGGCGCATTCCTTGAGGAAAGCCTCCGGCCGGTTCCTGAACGTCGTCCACGACATCCCGTTGATCGGGAACGGCGCATTCGCATCCAGTTCGGCCTGCAACTCCTCCGGATAGGTGTAGGAGCGAGCAGCAGGCAACACGCCACCCGCGACGACCTTGCCTTTGACGGGCGGGGTCGGATACGTGAGCGGGATGTTGGCCTGGATCTGAGTCTTGTCGGCGTCGGTGAAGTCTTCGAAGATCGTCCGAGCCTTGATCGAACGGAAGGTGATCGGCAGCCGGCGGGTCGCTCCCGGCTTGTGCTCGAGGATGTCATAGACGGCGTGGCCCGCCGGGTTAAGGCCCGTCATGAAGGAAGGCCACGCACACCACGAGTGGCTCGGCACCGTGGATAGGCAGTCGCCGTATGCACCTTTGGCTATCAGGGCGGCCAGGTTGGGGAGGTCTCCCCTATCCAGCATCGGCTGAAGAACCTTCCAGTCGACACCGTCCCAGCCGATAATCAGAACTCGTTTCGGCACGGCAGGGAGGTTACCCGAGGATGCGGAGGTTCCTGGTCACGCTCGCCCTGATAGGGGTGGTGCTCGGACTCGCCCCGTCCGGGATCGCCCAGGAGAAGTACTTCTACCTGCCTCAGGCCGAGATCCAGATCGACGTGCAGCCCGATGGCTCGGTCGAAGTCACCGAGCGCATCACGTTCTCGTTCTCAGGCTCGTTCTCCGGTGCCTTCCGCGACATCCCCGTGGGGGACGGGCAAGCGGTCACCGATATCTCGGTCTCCGAGGGGGGACGCCGTTACGCACCGGGAGCCTCTGCCGAACTCGGCTCCTCGGGAGCGCCGGACACCTTCGGGGTGGACTACCTGGGCGAGGCCGTCAGGGTCGTGTGGCACTACTCGGCTAACTACGAGATGCGCACCTTCGACCTCTCCTACAGGCTGGAGGGAGCCGCCGTCGCCTACGACGACGTGGTGGACGTGAATATGCAGGTATGGGGCGATGAGTGGGAGGTCGAACTCGGCTCGTTGCACGCCGTCATGCGTCTGCCCGAGGCGGTTCCGTTCGGTGAACCCGATGCGCCCTCGGTGCGGGTTTGGGGCCACCCGGCATCGGTGGATGGGACCGTCTACCCATTGCCGGACAACTCCGGAGCCGAGTTGTGGGCGGGGCCGGTGAAGCCGGGCTACTTCACCGAGATGCGGGTCGTGTTCCCGCGGTCGGTGCTGACCTCGACCTCGGGAGCGAAGGTGGTTGCCGGAGAAGGGCTCGAGGACATCCTCGCCGAGGAGCGGGCCTTGGTGGAGGCCACCCAGCGGGACCGAGAGCGGATCGACTGGTTCAAGCGGAACCTCGCCTGGCTGATACCGCTGTTGTTGCTCTTGGCGGCCGTGCCCGCGGCGGCGTCCGCTCTGTTCATCTGGAGGAGGCATGGGCGGGAGCATCCCGCGCCCCCTCTGCCGGAACACATCCACGAGCCTCCGGGAGGCGAGAAACCCGCGCTCGTCGCCGCCTTGCTGTCGGAGGGACACAACAAGGTCACCGGGGACGCATTCGCCGCCACGCTCTTCGATCTGATCCGCCGTAGACACCTGGACGCTATGCCGGCCATGACGGTGAAGAAGACCTGGGCCGGGCTGCGCCAGGAGGACGTGAGCGACCTAAGGGTGACGCTCAAGGAGGTCCCGCCTGCGCAAGACCAACTGACCCCCTTCGAGACGCAAGTGATGAAGGCCGTCAAGAAGGCGGCCGGGTCGGACGGGACGCTGATGCTCAGCGAGTTCAAAGACGAGATCAAGTCTTCTCCCAAGTACTACGCCGACCGTTTCCGACGTTTCCGGGAAGAGGTTTCGGAGGAACTGAAGCGAGTCGGTTGGTGGGAGACGGCCGGGCTCAAGCCGCTGATCTGGACGATGATCGCGATGGGGCTCCTCGCGGTCGGATCGTTCTGGCTCGCGCTGAAGACCTCCGACCCGGTGCAGGGTTTCCCGTGGGCCACGCTCATCTTCGGTTTCCTCGCCGCGGCCTTCTTGTTGAACGAACTCGCTCTAGTGGTGTTCCTCGTCATCCGAAGGGGATGGGAGCGGCGCTCCGCGGAGGCGGCAGTGGAAGCCTCCAAGTGGAAGGCGTTCCGCAACTTCCTCAACGACTTCGAGGGGATCCCTCAAGCCGTGCCCGGCTCGATCTCGGTGTGGGAACAGTTCCTGGTCTACGGGATAGCCCTCGGCATCGCAGAGCGGGTCCTCGCCGCGGCGCAGCTATACGCCCCACCCGAGCTGGCCACCTCGAGCCCGGTCTTCTGGATCAGCCCCGACGGTAACCTCGGTTCCGGCGCCTCGGCCTTCGCGATAGGAGATATCTCCTCCGCAGTGGCCTCGGCCGCGGCCCCCTCGGCTTCCGGGGGAGGAGGAGGATTCTCGGGAGGCGGCGGAGGAGGCTTCGGAGGAGGCGGCGGAGGCGCCTGGTAACCCCCCCGATTCCCACCTCGATCTCGCTCGTCATACGAGCTTTTCCCGACTCGGATCTTGGTGAGGAACCCCGAGGCCCGTCTCGAGGTTCATAATCTTGAGTAAGGAGTGGGCCGGGTGACCGCGGTCGGTGCTCGCACCGGTTGAGGAAAGTCCGGACTCCGCAGGGCAGGACGCTGGGGAAAGTCCCAGGCGGGGCGACCCGTGGCAAGTGCAACAGAGAGCAGACCGCCGATGGAGCCGACAGGCTCACAGGTAAGGGTGAAAGGGTGAGGTAAGAGCTCACCAGCGTCCCGGGTGACCGGGGCGGCTGGGCATACCCCGTCCGGAGCAAGACCAAGCAGGGGAGATGGGTGGCCCGCCCGTTCGATCCCCGGGTAGGTCGCATGAGGCGTACGGCAACGTGCGTCCCAGATGGATGGTCACCGCCGAGGCTTGCCTCGGTACAGGATCCGGCTTACAGGCCCACTCCGGATTCGTGCGGGGCCCTCCCACAAGGAGGGCCCCGCCCCGTTTCCTCGTCGGAATCTGGTCGATATACGACCATTTCATGCCGCGGAAAGTGGGGCATCGCCTAACATCACGGGGCCGAACAACGAGGAGGTTGCTTGAGCGCACGAACCGTCGTGGTGGGAGCCGGACCGGCCGGCCTCGCAGCCGCATGGGAATTGACCAAGCACGGCGTCTCGCCACTCGTCGTCGACCGCAACGAACAGATCGGCGGGCTCGCTCGCACGATGTGGGTTGACGGCTACGGCTTCGACCTCGGCCCCCACAGGTTCTTCACGAAGAACCAAGAGGTGCTGGACATGTGGAAGTACTTCCTCGGCGAGGACCTCCTGCACGTTCCCCGACTCACGCGCATCTTCTACCGCGGGAAGTTCTTCAACTATCCGCTGAAGCCCCTCGACGCTTTGACCAAGCTCGGCCTGCTCACCACGACGAAGGCGGTCGCGTCGTACGGCATGCAGAAGGCCCGTCGAGAGAACATCGATGCAGCCGACAACTTCGAGGACTGGATCACCGCCCAGTTCGGCAAGACGCTCTACGAGATCTTCTTCAAGTCCTATACGGAGAAGGTGTGGGGCATACCCTGCGACCAGATCGGCAAGAAGTGGGCGGGCCAACGGATCAAGGGCTTGAACCTGTCCGAAGCGATCCGCAGCGCATTCCGGCGCGGCAAGTCGGACAAGGTGAAGTCGCTGATCGAGGAGTTCTACTATCCGCGGCTCGGGGCGGGGCAGCTCTACGACCGCATGGCGGAGGAGATCGTCAAGGCCGGAGGTGAGATCCGCATGGGGACAGACGTCACCCGGATCGAGACCGAGGGGGACAAACTTACGGGCTTCATCACCCAAACCGGGGACCGGATCGAGGTCGATCACGCATTCGTCAGCGCGCCCATCACCGCGGTGGCGACCTCGATAGAGCCGCAACCTCCGAGCGATGTGCTGGAGGCCGCGGACACCCTCTACTACCGCAGCCACATAACCGTGAACCTGACGGTCAACCACGCCTCTCCGTTCCCGGACAACTGGATATACATCCACGCTCCGGACCTCCGCATGGCGCGTGTCGCCAACTACGCGAGTTTCAGCGAAGACATGATCGCTCGGCCCGGAACCTGCTCCTTGAGCGTCGAGTACTTCTGTTTCGAGTCCGACGACCTCTGGAACATGGACGACGAGGGTCTCGTCGATCTC
The DNA here is from genome assembly GCA_046565725.1 of Actinomycetota bacterium. GTDB lineage: Bacteria > Actinomycetota > CADDZG01 > CADDZG01 > WHSQ01 > CALMBW01. The sequence goes on along the minus strand of JBKHYB010000069.1, from coordinate 2,304 downwards.
GCCGTGGGGGAGATGGTGAAGGCCGGACTCCTGGAGCGCGGGGACGTGATGGATGGTTTCGTCGTGAGGGAGGCAGATTCGTACCCGACCTATTACCTCGGCCACCGCGAGCACTTCGAGACCTTGTTCGGTTATCTCTCGAGGTTCGGGAACCTCTCTCTGATCGGGCGGGCCGGCATGTATCGCTACAACAATCAGGATCACGCTTCGTTGACCGGTCTCTATTCGGTTCGCAATCACCTAGGACTGAGTGATGTGGACCTCTTCTCCATCAATCCGGAGGATGTCTACATAGAAGAGGTCGCCGAACCCCAAGCGCGTCGTGAGCGATAGCAGAACCGTAGCGCTCGCCTGCGCGGCGGTCGCAGTCGTGGTCTCGTTGATCGCCGCCTACTACGCGATGTGGGGGGTCGGCGGTTCCACGTCTGCTCTCGTTCGGGTTCCGCGCCAGGAGCCTCTCGGCCAGTACGTCGCGGAGCGGCACGAGGACTGGGACTTCGTCGAAGCCGCCACGCGTTACGACGGTCTGTACTACTACGCGATCGCGATCGATCCCCTAGCGACCGGAGAGACCCACGCTCTGATCGATGCCCCTGCGTATCGCTACGGGCACCCGGGGCACGGCTGGCTCGCCCGCGTCTTCGCCTTGGGGTCCGTGGACCGGCTGCCGTTCGGGCTGCTCCTGCTCGGTCTCGTCGGTATGGCCGTCGCCGCATACGCGAGTAGCCGGTTGGCGGTGATGTTCGGTATGTCGCCGTGGTGGGGGTTGGCGGTGGCAGCGAACCCCGGCCTCATCTATGCGGTCACCGTTGACACGCCCGAGACCTCGGGGGCCGCCGTGATGGCGCTTGGCCTCCTCGCGTGGTTCCACCGTAAGCATCTGTTGGCGGCCGCAACGTTCGTGCTCCTGTGTCTGATCAAAGAGGCGTTCGTGTTCGTACCGATCGGGCTCGGTATCTGGGAGGTCGTCAGACGGCGGAGTGACGGCCCGCTGCCGCCGCGCCTGACGGCCCTCGCTGCGGGTCCCGCAGCTCTGGCCGCCTGGTTCCTGTACCTGAAGTCGACGCTCGGGCAATGGTCGTTCACCGAGGGGCCCGAGAATGTCGCCGGCCCGATCACCGGATGGCTCGAGACGCTACGGCTGGCGGCTCGACAAGGCCAAGGTTTCGAGTTCCAGGTCGGCGCGATCGGACTTCCCATCTTGGTGGCGGTCGCGGTGTTCCTTTTGATCGGCATCTCCAAAGGCTTCCGACTCCGGTCCCCGCTCGATGCGATCTTCGTGCTCAGCGCGGTGCTGATCTTCTTCCTGTCGTGGTTCGCGCTGCTCTATCCCAAGGATCTGTTCCGCAACATCTCGGCCCTCGTGTTCCTCGCGCCGTTCGTCCTCGGCGGAACCTGGCTCGAAGAACGGATTCCGCGGCATGAAATGGTCGGATATCGACCAGATACCGACTAGGAAACGGGGAGGGTGAAGTGGAAGGTGGTGCCGGCTCCTAGTTCGGACTCCACCCAGATGCGGCCCCCGTGGCGCTCGATGATCAGTCTCGATAGATAGAGGCCGAGGCCGGAGCCGGGCTTGGTCGCCGTTGAGTCGAGGCGGCTGAAGCGCTTGAACAGGCGTTCTTTGTCCTCGTCGGAGATGCCGGGTCCTTCGTCTCGCACCCCGACGTCTATCTCTCCGTCCGCTGGTTCGAGGGTGATCGTGATCGGAGAACGCTCGGGCGCGAATTTGGCAGCGTTCGAGATCAGGTTGATCAACACCTGCTTCAACTTGTCTCGGTCTGCTTCTACGACAAGCGGCGTGGGGGGCCGCTCGAAGATGACCCGGCTCGCTTCCCCGGTATCGTCGATCGCCTCGCGCGCCAGGATGGCGAGGTCGATCTCGTTCTTGGTCACGCTCATGCCGCCCCGGTCGATCCTCTCCAGGTCGAGCACCTCCGACACCATCCGGGCGAGGCGACCGCCCTCGCGGCTCAGCGTCCCGATCAGGTCATCCACCGCCTCGGCGGGGAGCCGATCACGCTTGTGCTGAAGGATGTCGGCGATGCCGGCGATCACGGTGATCGGAGAGCGGATCTCGTGACTGACCATCGAGATGTATTCGGCTCTCCGAGCCTCCAGCTCGCGCAGGTCTTCGACCGCGCGCAAGGCTTCTTCGTAGAGGAGGGCGTGGTGCATCGCGTTGGCGACCTCGTGAGCCGCGGTCAGCGCCTGGTGGTGTTCTCGGAGCACCTCGAGCCGGAGGGCTTCGACGTGGTGCGCTCGGACGCGATCCCCGGATGCCGGATCGCCATGGACCACCTG
>JBKHYB010000068.1:0-7172 GCA_046565725.1 Actinomycetota bacterium | reverse complement strand
CCTTGCGTGCCTGGGATGACCTGATCCGTCAAGGGAAGGTGCTTTACATAGGGATCAGCGAGTGGACCGCCGGGCAGATAGCCGATGCTCTGCGGCTCGCGGAGGAGATGGGTTTCGACCGCATCATCTCAAGCCAGCCGCAGTACTCGATGTTGTGGCGGGTGCCGGAGGCCAAGGTCATGCCGCTGTGTCGCGAGGAGGGGATAGGCCAGATCGTGTGGTCGCCTCTCGCTATGGGCGTTCTGACCGGCAAGTACAAGCCGGGTGAACCTCATCCGGAGGGAAGCCGCGCGGCATACGGACATGGGGTGCGTGAGCAGTACCTGAGTGAGGAGACCCTGCGCGCGGTTCAAGATCTGCGACGGATAGCGGACGAGGTCGGCGTATCGATGGCCACCCTCGCGTTGGCATGGGTCCTTCAGAACGACAACGTCTCCGCTGCGATCATCGGTGCCACGAGGGCCGAGCAGGTGAGGGAGAACGTGAAAGCGTCGGGGGTGGAACTATCGCCCGACGTCATGAAGAGGATCGATGGCGTCCTGGCCGACGTGATCGTCGACGACCCCGCTCTGACCGGCCACTAACGGGAAGCGGCGACCGGCCCCCGGGGGAGTGGACCGGTCGCCGATCCGGCGATGCGGGATCCGAGGTTGATCAGGCCGTAGCCGAGGACGCGGCGCCAACGACGGTTGCGGTTCTCGGTCTCGGCCGCACGCCGGGCCCTCTCGGCTTCCGACAGCAGGTCGGCGAGGTGGGTCTTCAGCATCTCCTGGGCCAACAGCGGCTGCATCTCGGTCCTCCTTAGTGCCTTGCTCTGTAACCGGCGTTCAGCGTATACTGGTTATAGATAACCTGTCAAGTTAAATAGATGGTTAGTTTCGGAGCGGAGAGATGGCAGATAACAGTGCCCCTGGGAGGCTGGAACTCGTCAGGGCTTTCATAAACACCCTCGACCGGGAGGAGAAGGGCCGCCTCAGGGTGGTCGATCCCGCCGAGGACCGCTCCGAGGTGGCGCGGTGGCTCCGGTCCCAGGGACTCCTGGGGGCCGCGGAGCCCTCCGATACCGACCTCGACAGGGCGATAGAGGTCAGGGAGTGCTTGCGCGAGCTCGCGTTCGCCAACCACGACGACGCCGAGGTTGCCCCCGAGGTGCTAGACCGCCTGAATCGGGCATCGAGCGACATCCCTCTGATGGTCCACTTCGGCCCCCAAGGGGCCGAAGTGACCCCTCGCTCACCCGCCGGCGTCGAGGCCGCCCTCGGCACCCTGCTGGGGATAGTTGCGCAAGCGATGACCGAGGGGACGTGGGCCCGCCTGAAGGCCTGCGCCAAGGACACCTGCAGGTGGGCCTTCTACGACAGAGCCCGCAACCGTTCCGGGCGGTGGTGCGACATGGCGGTCTGCGGGAACCGAGTCAAGGCGACCACCTACAGGAAGCGTCGGGAGGCGGAAGCTTAGGCGCCGCCCCGGCCGATCCAGCAGGATGGACGGCCCCGACGCAGAACCTCACCGGTGGACGTATCCATCCAGGGTGAGGGAGTGTCGATGCGGAAGCTGGCTGGTGTGATCGCAGTAGCGCTGGTTGTCGTGGCCCTCGTACCGAACGGCGCAGTCGCCGGCAAGAAGGGCAAGAAGAAGAAGGTCACCTACCAACAGGTCGAGGGAAGCGTCGCGATGATGCTGCCCTTCTACAACGACCTCAACGCCTGTTACACGGGAGCTCACCGTCGTGTCGCCGTGGTGAGTCAGGAGCAGGTCAATGGTGACGTCGGGTATCACTTCGATGTCGACCCGGGCACCATCAACCAGCCCTTCAACCTCGAAGTCACCTCCGGTATGGGCGAGGTCGATCTCGACATCACGTTCTACACGGAGCTTGGCACGATGGAGCAGGCGACCGACACCGCCTACGCTCCCTACAACGTTTCCTTCGAGGAGCGCGAGCCCGGAGGCGAGAAAGGTGTCGTTCCGCCCGAGATGACGAAGGCCATCGTGTGTATGTGGAACGGCCAGAACGCAACCTTCACCTACGAAGCCGGTAAAGGTGTCAAGTAAGACGTTGCACCTGAAGCTGTTGGCGGCGGTCCTGGCCGCCACTCTGCTGTCCCTCGTGCAGCCGGTCGCGGCCCCGGCCGCCCGGTCCGCTCGCGAGAAGACGATCGTTGTTTCCGAGGGTGGAGGTCTCGGCCGCATCGAGTCGCAGGGCAAGCTCGGCGCGATCCTGAGACGCGACGAGGGCATCGTCACGCTGCTCGATGTTAAGAATCCGTCCTCGCCCAAGATCCTCGGGAGCTACGACGACGGGGCGACCCTCTCTCTGGACGGCGACCTGGCGTTCTCGAAGGATGGGGCGTACATCTTTTATGCACGTCAGACCGAACAGTTCTCGAAGGACGGTCTGCACGTGCTGGAGGTCTCGGATCCGAAGTCGCCGCGGCTCACCGCTTACTTCCCGATGGGCGGGGCGTACCGGGTCGATTCCTTCGACGCCGGTGACGCCGAGTACATCTACGTGCTCGACGCCACCCATGGGCTCGTGACGTTACGGTTCGAACCGATGTCGGGCCAGGTGATACCGGTCAACATCGACCCCTTGCCTCAGCTGAAGGTCGGCGGTCCGGCTTCAGCCGGCATCTTCATCGATCCCAAGGATCCGATGACCGGTACGCCGCTGATGTACATCACGACCGGCAAGACCGGCCTCCAGATCTATGACCTTTCGGATGCCGCAGTTCCCCAGGTGATCGCCACGTGGGACGAGGTCGGCCTCGCGGAGGTCGAGGTTCAGACGAGCAAGAAGCAACGCATCGTTTATGCGGCCACGGAGTACTGGTTCGACAAGTCGATCGAACCTCGTGTCGTGGTCCTCGACGCTTCCGATCTCGGCAAGATCGAAGAGGCGGCTTCTTTCGACCTCAGGTATGCGGCCGATCCTCAAGATCGTCAAAGGGTGCAGGGGATGGACATCCGCGGGGATCGTCTCTACGTCGCACACTCAACGGTAGGTGTGGCGGTCTTCCCGACGGATCCGGATAAGCCCATAGTGGCTCGTTGGAACCTCCCAACCGGTGAACCAACGGAGAAGGCAGCCACGCTCGGCACGCCGTACGCCTACGACGTTGAGGTCGTAGGCGACCGGATCTACGTCACGGACGCCACGACCGGACAGCTCTCGATCTTCCGCCCTTAACGCACATCCGTGCGAGTCCCGATAGGCTCCCTCGCGATGAGCGAAGCGAGCGGGTTGGTCTACGAGAACACGATCCACGAGGTCCTCGGGATCCGCCAGATAGAAGCCTCTCCCGACAAGGTGGTACTGGAGATGCCGGTGGATCACAGGGTGCATCAGCCGATGGGATTGCTCCACGGAGGTGCCTCCGCGGTCTTGGCAGAGAGCGCTGCTTCGATCGGCGCTTATCTCAACTGTTCCGAGGGCCAGTTCGCGGTCGGGACGGACCTCAACATCAGCCATCTGCGCGCGCGGCGCAACGGCTCCGTTATAGCGACCGCCACCCCGATACGTAAGGGACGCTCGATACATGTGTGGAACATCGACGTTGTCGATGAGGATGGTGAACCGGTGGCGGTAGCCCGATGCACGTTGGCTATCCGCGACTTCGGGTAAGGGGAGACCATGTACAGCAAGATCGTCGTTGGAACGGATCTATCGGAGACGTCGAAGATCGCGGTGCGACACGCCGCCGCTCTCGCCGATGAGGTTGGCGCGAAGCTCGTTCTCGTACACGCGGGTTCGGATCCTGGAGCACCTCTTCAGGAACTGGCCGGCGAGCTGGGGGCCGAGGTCGCCGTCGCGCAGGGCGGCCTGGGCCTGGTCGTACAGCTCGGTCGCTTGAGCGATCAACTCGGCGATGTCGCCGACCGGCTCCTCGGGTTCTTCGCCCGGCGACGGCGAGACGTCGGGCTCGGGCTCCTCGCCGATCTCGGTCTCGAACAGGGTCGCGAGGGCGTCGGAGAAGTTCGACTCCATCACCACTTCTTCACCCAGGACCATGGCGACGAACTTCAGTTCGGGGATGCCGCCGACGTCTTCGGTCGAGGTGCCGCTGGTCGCCGTGACGAAGATCGGCTGTACGTAAAGCAGCGCGTCGTCGACCGGCAAGACCACGAGCGAACCGAACTCGACCTCAGATCCCCGCTGGCGCAGCAGCGACAACGTCTGGGAGATCGTGACGTCCTGGTTGATGAGGTTGTCGACCTGCTGCGGCCCCAGCACGGCCCTCGACCTCGGGAACTGGAGCGAGGTCAGGGTGCCGTAGTCCTCGGGGTCAGAGCTGGCCACGAGCATCGAGATCATGTTCGGTCGGTTGCGCGGCACGAAGGGCCGCGTCAGCACGAAGCGCTCTTCATCGTCACCCGGCGGGCGATAGAGCAGATAGGTCGGGGCGATCGGTGCGTCGGATGCTGCAGTGGTGCCGAAGTTGCCCACCGTCGGAGTGCTGGGGATGTTCCACTCGTCTTCCTTGGCGTAGAAATCGAGCGGATCGGTCATGTGATACGTGCGGTAGACCTCGGTCTGGAGGCGGAAGAGGTCCTCCGGGTAACGGAAGTGTTCGACCAGCTCGGCGGGGGGCTCTTCGTCGCTGAACAGGTCCGGGAAGGCCTTGGCCCACGTCTGGATCAGCGGATCCTCTTCGTCGACGATGTAGAAGTCCATCGTGCCGTCGTAAGCATCCACGACTATCTTCACGGAGTTGCGAACGTAGTTGATGCGGCCGTCGAGTACGCCTGGTTCACCTTGTTCGGCCACCGTTGCACCGGCGTCGAAACGCTCCGAATAGGGGTAGTAGCGGGTCGACGTGAAACCGTCGATGATCCACTTCATGCGGCCCTCGGCGACCACCGGATAGGGGTCCGAATCGAGGCTGAGGAAGGGCGCTGCACGAAGGACCCGGTCCCGGACGTTGCGGTAGATCAAGATCTTTGATTCCGAGGTGATCAGCGAGGACAGCACCAGGTTCGGGTCGCGCTCTCGGATCGCGAAGGCGATGCGCCTGAGGAACCCGCCCACGTTGACCCCGCCCTCGCCTTCGTAATTGCTCCGCTCTACGCCGCCCTCCTCCAAGGGGTAATCGAGCTCATCTTGCTGTGAGGCGACTATGGAATAGTCCGACGGAGAGAAACCCTCGCCGTAGTAGATGCGGGGCTGTTCGGGAACCAGTTCCTCCGCTCCCGTCACCGCGGTGCCCGGAACGCCCCTCACCAAGAAACTGGGTTGCCCCGCCACGGTGCTGGCGTTCGCCAGGCTCGCCACCAGGCCGAACCCATGCGTGTACTGGAGATGGACGTTCTGCCACGTCTTGCTGCGGTCGGGGATCTCGTCTATCGACAGCTCTCGAGCGGACAGCAACACCTGCCGCTGCTCGCCGTCGATCGTGTAACGGTCCACGTCCACGTCTTGGAACCTGTAGTACGTACGGATCGCCTGCAACTGCTCGTAGGCCCGCTGGAGCACGGATGGATCCCACAGCCGAACGTTCTGAACCGTTGCCTGATTGTCCTCGAGTTGCTGCGCCGAAAGCGTCGAGCTAGCGGTGTAATCGATCTCAGCGATGTCCGAAAGCCCGAAAGCGTCTCGGGTGGCGGTCAGGTTCCGCTCGATGTAGGGCTTCTCCTTCTGTGGCTCCTGCGGCTCGACGGAGAAGCGCTGCACAACGAAAGGCCAGATCGCTCCCGCCAGGAAAGCCGTCAAGATCCAGATGCTGACCGCGGCGATCGGAAGGGAAAGCCGACGGACCGCGATATTCACGAGGAAAAGGGCCGCCGAGATCAGCGAGATGATCGCCAGGAGCTTCAGGGCCGGCAGCTGCGCTTCCACGTCCGTATAGCTCGCGCCGACCACCGTCCCTCGCTCTGAGAAGTTCAGCTGGAACGTGCCCAGGTAGTACTGGTACGCCTTGATCACCGCGAGGAGACCCAACAGCACCGAGATGTGCGCGAGCGTCCATGGGAGGACACCCCGCAGCCCCATCTCCGGGCGGATCGAGCCGAAGAAGTAATGGGCCGCCAGCGACGTCAACAGCGACGCCATCACCGCGAACCACAGCCAGTCCGAGATCGTGTCGAGGAACGGCAGCTCGAACACGTAGAACCCGATGTCCTTATCGAACTGGGGATCGCGCGCGCCGAAGGAAACGCGGTTGGCCCACATCAGGAACGTCTGCCAGGAAGACGATGCAGCCACCCCCGCACTCAATCCCACGAAGAGCGAAACGCCCAGCCGGATCCACCCCACGAACGGCCGCAGAGCGACGCGGTAGCGGTCGAATGGGTCGGGGCGGCCCTCGGGGCTCGGCGCTAGGAAGGTTGGAGCTATGCGACCCGCCAGCCACAGGTTGATGAAAACGATCGCCGCCGTGATCAGCCCGACGATCAGCCCCACCGCGAACTGCGTCCGGAGGCTCTTCCACAGGACCGACGACAGGCCGACCTCGTTGAACCACAAGACGTCCGTGTAGAAACGGGTCGTGGCAACGAGGAACAGCACCACCGCGATCAGGACCACGAGGACGACCGTCCGCTTGTTGATCGGGGGCCGCGAGGCTTGCATCATCTCTGCAGGTTAAACGTTCCGAGGGACGGAACCGTTGATGAGCGCTGGAGATTCAAGCGACGTCGTGACCGATAGCTTCACGGATACGACCTACGAGGTCGTCGGGCGAGAATGGCTTGCCCACGAAGACGGCGTCTCCCCAAGCCTCCACATCGTCGCCCGTAAGCCCCGAGAGCACGAAGACGGGGATCGAGCGGGTAGCGTCCTCGGATCGCAAGGCGAGGAAGACCTCCTTGCCATCGAGTCGAGGCATCACCTGATCCAGCAGGATCACGTCGGGGATGAGTTGCCGAGCCAGCTCGAGGGCTTCCTGGCCGTCCTCTGCCAGAACGACCTCGAAACCTTCATCGGCGAGGACGAACTGGATCGTTAGACGGACGCTCGGGTCGTCCTCCGCGACGAGAACCTTCGGAAGCATGCCCCCAAAGGTATAGGAAGTAAGAGAAAACCACCGGTGAGGCCTAGACCGTCGCCCGACGACTTCCCCTTGCTCCCACCGTCGATGATCCCGATATCCAGTGGACCGTCGCTTGGACTGGGTGAGGGACAGACCCCCTGCTCGCAGACCAAGCCGCCGATCTCTTCCACGTTACATTCGGGA
>JBKHYB010000067.1:0-7193 GCA_046565725.1 Actinomycetota bacterium | reverse complement strand
CCTATCGCCTAAGAGCCGATCGAGATTTTCCGCGCCACAGATGTCCCCTATATGGGGGTCAATTCTTGTTAGGAAACGGACCGGGGGGTCAAGGGACTCGACGGTCAAGTCTTAGTGAACAAAGGAATCGGAAAATCCCGTAACGCATCGCGTTCTCGTGAGTCTTGAACCATGTCTAACCTGAAATTCAACGGGAGGGGTTGGTTCGTACATGGTTCCTGCAGCGCCCGCGCGCGAGGACGAAGCTACGAGGGCACCCGTTCGAACGATGCACCCGGAACGAGACACGATCACCCGGGACCGCGATTCGTTCGGCGAGCTCTACCAGAGATACGCATGCAAGATCTTCAGGTTCCTTAGGTCGCAGGTTCGGAGTGACGACGCGGCCGAGGATCTCACCGCTCAGGTCTTCTTCAAAGCACTGAGGTCGGCTTCTACGTTCGACGGGACCGGCAGCTACGAGGCCTGGCTGTTCCAGATCGCTAGGAACTGTCTAGTGGACAGTCATCGCGACAAGGAACGCTCGATCGTTCTCGAGAACGTTCCGGAACCGGTGGATCCATCGCCATCACCGTCGGCTCTCGTCATCGACCAGGAATCGAAGGACCATCTCTGGTCGACGATCGCGACGCTCACCGATACGCAACGCGAAGCGATCGTGTTGCGCTACATGAATGACCTCACTATCGACGAGGTTGCCAAAGTGACCGGGCGGACCCCGGGAGCCGTTCGCATCCTGTTGCTGCGAGCCCGGAACAGGTTGCGCAAGGCCTACGGGAAGGAGACGCCATGAGGGTGGCACTCTTCCCAGGCCAAGGGGTCTCGTCCAACGACGTCGCAGCATCGCTGCCTGCCGGAGACCCGCTGGTCGAACGAGCCTCCGAGGTGCTGGGTTACGACCTCCGCAAGAAGGTGTTGGCGCACTCACGCGCCAAGGCACTTCCGACCTGGCTTTCCCAGCCTGCCATCTATGTCGGCGGGATGGTCGCTCACATGGATTCCGAAGCGGCAGATGTGTACCTCGGACACAGCGTCGGTGAGTTCACCGCACTCGCTGCTGCAGGTGCGATGTCGTTCGACACGGGACTCGAACTCCTCCGAGAACGAGGACACGCGATGCAGGTGGCAGCGCAGCGCGCTCCCGGCGGGATGCTTGCGGTCCTCAAACTCGACGACGAAGACGTCTCTGCAATCGCGCGTGAGGCTGGGGTGCACGTGGCGAACCTGAACGCTCCCGGACAGGTGGTGCTGTCGGGCGGGCATGAAGCTCTCTCGCAAGCGTCGGGACTCGTCCGCGCTCGTGGGGGCCGTGCGGTTCTGCTCGGCGTCACCGGCCCCTTCCACTCACCGGCGATGGCACCGGCAGCCGAGGCGTTGTCTTGGGCGCTTGCGCGGGCCACGATCCGGATGCCGTCGGCGCCGGTCATATCCAACGTCACCGCCCGCCCCTACCGGGCACCCGGAGAGATAAGGCGTCTGCTCGTCTCGCAGATGACCGGCACGGTCCACTTCCGTCAGTGCCTCGAGTGGGTTCAGCGGTGCGGCGTCTCCGACTTCCACGACCTGGGCCCCGGACATGTCGTCGGCGGCCTAGCGGAGAGGACGTTCGCATCTGCAACGAAGGAGGTCGCTCATGTCTGACGTTCTCGTCTCGCCCGTCATAGAGACCACGACTTCCCATCAGAGGCTCGTGATATCGCCGTGCTCGGGACGGTTCCATCCGCTGCCCCCGGAGATCTTCACCACGGAGGGTGAATGGGTGGAACCGGGTCAGGTACTGGCTCGGGTCACCGACGGGGGCAAGACGACCGAGGTGGTCAGCAGCTTCCGAGGGTGGGTGATGGGGATGCTGTGCAGACCCGGCCAACCCGTGAAGCCCGGCGAGGCCCTCTTCTGGATAAGGGGGGCATAGATGGGCACAGCGATAACCGGCTGGGGGAAGGCCGTCCCGGAAAAGGTGGTCACCAACGACGAGATGGCGAGCCACCTGAACATCGACGGCGACTGGATCTTCCAGCGCACCGGCGTATCCGCTAGACGGATCGCCACAACGGAAACGACGACGACCCTCGCTGCCGCTGCCGGCCGATCCGCACTCGAGATGGCACGCATGCCGGCGACACGGCTCGACGCCGTGATCGTCGCTACCGTCACCCCCGACATGGGGGTTCCGGCGACGGCCTCGTTGGTGCAACACGAGCTGGGGGCGAAGCGCGCTGCCGCCTTCGACATCAATGCAGGTTGCTCGGGTTTCGTGTACGCGCTCGCGCAGGCCTCCGCTCTGGTCGAGTCACGCTTCGCTGCCAAGGTCCTCGTCATCGGAGCAGACGTTCTGTCGAGGATCACGAACATGGAAGATCCGAAGACGGCACCGTTGTTCGGCGATGGAGCGGGAGCCGTGATCGTCGAGAACATCGAGGGGGGTCGACGCGTAGGTCCCTTCGTCCTCGGTTCGGATGGTTCTCGGCCCGAACTCCTCTACCTCGAACCGGAGAAAGGGCACCTCGTCATGCAGGGCAGGGAGGTGTACCGCCACGCCGTGGAGCGGATGTCCGAAGCGATCGCTTCAGCTTGCGACGCAGCTCGATGCACGCTAAGCGACATAGATCTGTTCGTCATGCATCAGGCGAACGCCCGCATCCTCGACGCCGTGGGGGTCCGAGCCGGTCTCGACCCGGACAAGGTCTTCTCGAACATCGGGAACCTGGGCAACACCTCAGCTGCGTCGATCCCGCTGGCCCTCACCGAGGCCGCGTCCTGCGGCCGTCTGTCCGACGGCGATCGGGTGATGCTCGGCGCTTTCGGAGCCGGCTTCACGTGGGCGGCGGGCATCGTCACCTGGGGCTCCTGGGCATCCGAGATGCAACGCCGCGGGCGGGAGGTGAGTGTGCATGCGTGAGGTAGCCCTGGTCACCGGCGCATCAAGAGGCATCGGCAAGGAGATCGCGCTCGAACTCGCGCCTGCCTATCCGGTGGTCGTGAACTTCGCGCACGACGACGTTGCGGCTAAAGAGGTTGTCGGACTGATCGAGGACGCCGGAGGTGAGGCCATAGCCGTCAGATGCGATGTCGGCGACCCCGTGCAGGTCGAGGAGATGTTCGCGGTGATAGACCGAGATTTCGGAACGGTGACCGCACTCGTCAACAACGCCGGGCGTCGTCGGGACGCTTCTTCACTCACGATGAGCGACGAGGCGTTCGTCGAGGTGTTGACGGTCAACCTCGTCGGCCCCTTCCTGTGCTCGAAACAGGCTCTGCGCAGGATGCTTCCCAAACGTCGCGGGCACATCGTGAACGTCGCCTCGGTCGCGGGCCTCCGCGGCTCCCCCGGACAGGCCAACTATTCCGCCTCCAAGGCAGGGCTGATCGGCATGACCCGGACGATGGCCGTCGAGGTCGGGAAGAGGGGCATCACGGTCAACGCGGTCGCTCCCGGGCTGGTGGAGACCGACCTCACGGCCGAGCTCTCCGAGGCACAGGTCGATGGACTCCTTAAGCAGACGCCGCTCGGCCGCCCCACCACCGCTCGGGAAGTCGCCCGAGCCGTTTCCTTCCTCTGTTCCCCGCAAGCAACTTCGATCAACGGTTCGGTTCTGGTAATCGACGGCGGCATGACCGCCTGAAAGGAGAAAGACATGGATGAGCAGCAGGTACTTCAGGCGATACGGGACCACCTCTCGGAGAGAGGCATCGACGCATCTACCGTCACGATGGAGGCGGAGTTGGGCAACGACCTGGATCTCGACTCGCTCGACACCGTCGAGCTGACGCTGGGTCTGGAGAAGCGGTTCGGCATCGAGATCCCCGACGAGGAACTGGAAGGCTTGGTCACCGTCGGCGACGCGGTACAGCTGATCCTCAACAAGACCTCGGTAGGCGCATGAATAAGGTAGTCGTAACCGGCCTGGGGACGGTCACCCCCCTCGGGCCGGATGCTCCCAGCACGTGGCGAGAGATCCGTGCCGGCTCATCGGGAGCCGGGCCCGTCACCTCTTTCGACACGACCGCATTGCCGGTCAAGATCGCGGCGGAAGCGAAAGGTTTCGACCCCACCGTTCGGCTCGATCGGCGACAGGCAGCCCGTCTCGACAGGTTCGCTCAGATGGCAGTAACGGCCGCGGTCGAAGCTTGGGAGGCGGCCGAGGTCACCGACCACGACCCGTCGCGCAGTGGCGTGGTGATCGGTTCCGGGATCGGTGGGCTGATCACGATCGTCGAGGAGCATCTGAATCTGCTATCGGATGGACCACGCCGCGTGAGCCCCTTCATGGTTCCCAAGCTGATGCCCAACGGCGCCTCGGCGGCCGTGGCGATGCAACTCGGCTTGACCGGACCGAACATGGCGGTCGCCTCTGCCTGTGCGACCGGAGCGCACGCCATCGGTGAGGCCGCCCGCATGATCGAACGCGGGGATGCGGATCTCATGCTCTGCGGCGGAGCGGAAGCCGCCATAACCCCTTTGGCTATGGCTGCCTTCGCACGGATGGGCGCTCTGTCGACCAGGAACGACGATCCGGTTGCTGCCAGCCGGCCCTTCGACGCGGACCGCGACGGCTTCGTCTTCGGTGAGGGGGCCGGCGTTCTCGTCCTCGAATCCGAAGAACACGCCCGGCAACGCTCCGCGCCGATCCTGGGCCGGATCGTCGGGTACGGGTCATCGTGCGACGCTCACCATGCGACCCAGCCCGACCCTGAAGGACGAGGGGCGATAGCTGCGATGTCGGCTGCGATGGAGGATGCCGGCGTTGCCCCTGCCGCGATCGATTACATCAACGCCCACGGCACCAGCACGCCCTACAACGACAGGATCGAGTCTCACGCGATACGAGAGGTGTTCGGCGTCGAAGCCAAGGCCACCCCGGTGTCCTCGACGAAATCCCAGTTGGGTCACCTGTTGGGAGCCGCAGGCGCGGTGGAGGCGGCCATCTGTCTGCTGGCGATGAGGGACGGGATCGCGCCCGCGACGATCAACCTTTCTTCTCCGGACCCGGACTGCGACCTCGATCACGTCACGGCTTCTTACTCGCTCGACATCGAGGTAGCGCTGAGCAACTCGTTCGGATTCGGGGGACAGAACGCATGCTTGGTGATGGCCCGTGGATGAGCAGAAGATCGCGCTGATAACCGGAGGCTCCAGGGGGATCGGCAAGGCGACCGCCTTGAGGCTCGCCGGCGAGGGCTACAACATCGCGTTCGCGTATCTGCGCAACAGCACCGCGGCCAGGGAAACGGCTTCCGAGATCGAAGGCTTCGGAGTCAAGGCTCTCCCGATGAAGGCCCACGTTGGGGACGAGGAAGCGCTGAACGAGATGTTCGATCGGGTGGCCGAAACCTTCGGCGGCCTGGACGCCTTCATCTCGAACGCGGCCAGCGGCGTCATCAAGCCACTCGATTCCTTGGACTCAAGGGCATGGGCGTGGACCATGGACGTGAACGCGCGGCCCTTGTTCCTTGGCGGCATCCGAGCGGCGCAGATGATGAAGCGCGGAGGGAGCATCGTGGCCCTGTCTTCAGGTGGGGCCATGCGGGTGTTACCCGGCTACGCAGCGGTCGGCACTTCGAAAGCGGCCATCGAAGCTCTCACTCGGTACATGGCTGTCGAGTTCGCGCACCGGAGCATCCGGGTGAACGCCGTGTCCCCGGGGGTCGTGGATACGGACGCACTCAAGCACTTCCCCATGCGAGACGAGATGCTGTCGCACGCTCGCAACAACACGCCGGTGGGACGCCTCACCACACCCGAAGATGTAGCCGAGACCATCTCTTTCCTCGTCTCCGATGCAGCCTCGATGATCACCGGGCAGACGATCGTCGTGGACGGGGGCGCGAGCCTGCTGGCCTCATGATCGGCATCGATGTGGTCTCGATCTCGAGACTCGGGTCGGCCATCGATCGGGAGCCGGACCTGGTAGGTCGCATATTCACCCTCCGAGAGCAGTCCCACTGCAGGAACAAACCAGACGGGGTCGCTTCCCTCGCCGGCATCCTCGCCGCGAAGGAAGCGACCATGAAAGCTCTGGGTCTGTCCAGCTTGCCTGCCTGGGCACGTCGGATCGAGATCTCACACGACGGCCGGGGAGCTCCTCTGGCCCGATGCGCAGCGGGGGAAGTTCAACTATCGATAAGCCACGACGGAGGGGTCGCAGCGGCAGTGGCCATCCGGTCGCCGGAGGTCACTCGCTAACGACGATCTCGCCTTTCATCCCGCCTTCGTAGTGCCCCGGGACGTGGCACCCATAGAAGGTCGTGCCCGGCTCGATGAAGGTCCAGGTCAGCTCCTTCGTTTCGCCCGGCTCCACGTTGATCGCGTTCGGCTCATCGTGGGACATCGCCATGCCGCCTTCGCCTTTCATGTGCTCGGCGTGCTTGGTCTGGCCACCTTCGTCACCGATAACGAACTCGTGATCGACCTTGCCGGTGTTGGTAACCACGAACGTGACGGTTTCACCAACCCCGACTTCGATCGAAGGCGGGTCGTAGGCGAGCGAATCGAGCATGTCCACTTCGATCGTCCTGTCGGCCTGAGAACCGGCCGCTGCGTGGCCGAGGCCGCCGATACCCGGCGCCACCGAACCACCGTGACCGGCCCCGTGATCTCCCCCGCTACACGCGGTCGCCAGCAGTATCACGCCTGTGAGAAGGCCAACGGTCTTCAGCATCATCGGGTTACGTACCTCCAGCAAAGGGGTGGACACGGGGGGCAATGTTAGAGGCCGTCGAAGTTTCGGCGGTCGGATGGCCGATTGCGACCGATTCATCCCGATTCCCGAACGGTAAAAGATGTAAAAGCCTGGGGTTGGCCTGCCGATAGAAGGGCATGCGGTTTGCGGAGAGGGACGGCTCCGCGCCCTACCGGACATGGGGGATCTGGACGGGGGCGGTTGTCGCGTGCGTCGTGGCCTACCCATGGCTTCCTAGGGAAGTCGAAGGCTGGACGCTCACGGGGCTGAATCTTCTAGCGGGCACGGTCATGCTCGCCACCTCGGCGCGCATCAGTCCGGCCCGCAGACATGCCTGGCGGCTGATGAGCCTCGGACTGTTGATCTACGGTTTCGGCAACGTGCTGTGGTTCTCCCACAACCTCTTGATGGACATGGGGGAATCCATCATCGGGTCGGCCAACCTCCTGTACTTCGCGGGTTATGCCCTCTGTGCCATGGGGGTCGCGCTCGGCATCAAACGCAGGGACCCAC
>JBKHYB010000066.1:0-7225 GCA_046565725.1 Actinomycetota bacterium | reverse complement strand
GCTATCTCCCACAACCTCTTCTGGAGCGCTTTTCTTCCCCGATGGAGCCTGGACATGACCGTGCCCATCGGAACGTCCATGATCTCGGCCATCTCGGCGTACGAGAAGCCCTCCACGTCGCTGAGAACCACGGCGAGCCTGAACTGCTCGGGCAGGTCATCGATGNCCTCGATGATGTCCGAATCGACCAAGTTGTCCAAGACGATGTTCTCGGGCGTGGCGCTCCACTCGGGGTCATGGTTCTTCAGTTCCCGATAGAGGTCGAACTCCTCGACCTCATCCTGGGAGATCTTCTGCGGCTCACGCTGCTTCTTGCGATAGGTGTTGATGTAGGCGTTCGTGAGGATGCGGAACAGCCACGCCTTTAGGTTCGTCCCCGGCTCGAAGCGGTTGAACGCGCGATAGGCGCGCATCATCGCCTCCTGCACGAGATCTTCGGCATCGGCAGGGTTGCGAGTCATCCGGAGGGCAGCCGCGTAGAGCGAGTCCAGTAACGGCAGAGCCTCTTGCTGGAAACGCTTCTTGTCGTCGGCCGACAGGTCGACGGGGGCAGGATCAGCCATGCTTCGCCCCCTTCGCCTGCTGCTCCAACATGCCGGAGTCGTAGGTGAACATCAATCCTTGTTTCTGTTGGTGCGCGGCGAGAGCTATGTCTATCAACGACTGCATCAGACCCTCGAACTGGATCCCGGAATGCCCCCACAGGTAGAAAGCGAACGATCCCGGAACCGTGTTGATCTCGTTCACCCAGACCTCGCCCGTATCTGTGTTCACGAAAGAGTCGACGCGAGCCACTCCCGCGCAATCGATCGCCTGGAACGCGCGCACGGCGTTGTCCTGGACCTGCTTCGTTAGTTCCTCGGCTATCGGGGCAGGTATGTGCCGGTCTTGGGACTGCATGCCCGACTCCGGTTCGGTCTTGCTGCCGGACGACTTGGCGCCGCGCATGTACTTGTCCTTGAACGAGAGGAACTCCTCGGCGGTCAAGGGCTGCTCGCAGACCGAGGCTTTGGGCTCGAAGCCGTAGCCGCCTAGGACCGAGCAGTTGATCTCGATGCAACCCTCGGCCGAAGGCTCGACGAGTATCCGCCGGTCGTACACACAGGCGACCTCGAGGACCTCTTTGAGAGAGGCCCGGTCCTTCGCCTTGCCGATGCCGACGCTGGAACCGAGCCGCGCCGGCTTGGCGAATGCCGGATAACCGATCTCGTTCTCGATGCGATCCATCACGGCGTCGACGTCTTTCTCGATGTCGTGGCGCTCTACCAACACGTGTTTCAACACGGGGAGTCCGGCCCCCTCGAACACCGCCTTCATCGCGGGTTTGTCCATACCGATCGCAGATCCGGCGACGTTCGGTCCCGCGTAGGGGATATCTGCGAGCTCCAACAGACCTTGCAGCGTTCCGTCCTCACCATAGGTGCCGTGGACGGCGGGGATCACGACGTCGAGGCCGATAACGCGCGACGTCGATCCTTTCTTGAGCAACCCACCGCCACCGGATGCGGGAACGGTCAGGCCCCCGACACCCCGTTCAGGGGAGATGAAGCAGGGTTCCCCGACGCGTTCCCATGACTTGGTCCGATAGACATCGAGATCGTTCAGGCGCGGCGACGTGAGCCACCGACCTTCGGTGGTGATGTAGATCGGCACGACGTCGTGGTGGGGTCCGAGAGCGGCCATCACCTGGTGAGCCGTAACGACCGAGACATCGTGCTCGACCGATCGGCCTCCGAAGATGACTCCCACGCTCAACCTGCTCATGGTCGGAGAGTGTATCGGGCGCCTCAGACGGCCTCGTCTGCCAGCTATATCTCGTACTGGTCGGGGAGGTCGTTCTCGAACAGGACGACGTCACCCGGTGCGAGCAATCCTTGCAGCCGGTGGGTCGCCTCGGTCAAGGAATCCACGACGACTACGTCACAGTCACCGTCCACCGACCTCGCACCGGCGACGATCGCGGCCCTGTTGAGCTTGGCCACGACGATCAGCGTGTCGGCCACCGTGGCGGCGTGACGGCCGAACTCGGTGTTGGCCTTCGCCTGCTCGGCCCCCAGCTCCACCATGCCCGGCGTAACGACGACCTTGCGGCGGCCGGGCATCTGGGCGAGGACCTCGAGCGCGGCCGCAGCCCCCGCCGGATTGGAGTTGTACGCATCATCGATCACCGTGACCCCTCCGGTGCCCTCGATGATCTGAAGACGATGTTCGACCGGCTCCATCGACTCGATCGCATCCTTCATCTCGCCGAGGGTTCGACCGACGGCCGTGGCCACCGCGACCGCCGCAAGGACATGGCCGACGGCATGGCGGCCGAGCAGCTTCGTCTTGACGTGGACCTTGTCTCCGGAGCGCCTGTCGACGATCGTCATCGCGGTACCTCTCTCGACGATCCAGAGCTCTTCCACGGTGATGTCGGGGTGCCCGTCGGCCTCGATGCCGTAACGGACGACGGTCATCCCGGGATGCTCCACAGCAACGCTGCGGACGTTCGGGTCATCCACGTTCAGAACGGCGATCCCGTCGGGGGGCAACGTGGTCAGTATCTCGGACTTGGCTTTGCGCACGCCGTCGATCGAACCGAACGTCTCGAGATGAGCCGGACCGATCGCGGTCAGAACGGCGATCCGGTGTTTCACGAAGCTTGCGATCTCCGCGATGTCGCCGGCCTGGCGGGCACCCATCTCGACAACGAAGTAGCGATGGCTCGGCGTGAGGTTCTCATTGATCGTCCTGGACACCCCGAGGGTCGTGTTGAACGACCCCGGAGTGGCGAGGACCTCGGCCCGGGGGCCGAGTAGGTGCGCGATCGCGGCTTTCGTCGAGGTCTTGCCGAACGACCCCGTGACACCGATCACGATCGGGTCCAGCTCGTCGAGCCGACGGCGAGCTCGTCTCAGGAACCCGGCATTGATCGCCTTCTGCACCGGAGTCATCACGAGATCGCCTGCGAGGAGGAGCCGCGGCGAGGCGAGGAACACTGCGGCCATGAGCCCGATGAAGGCGATCACATCTAGCGGCCACCCACCGAGCCAGATGTGAACCAAGCCGGCCGGCACCAGCACGGAAACCACGGACAGAGCGGTGGCCGCGATCAACATGCGCCACGCTCGCCCGGTCATCACCAACGGTTTCTTAGCACCCGTGAAGCCTTTGAGGAACAGGGCCTGCGATCGGTTCTCCCGACACCACCGGAGGAACCAGTGACGCTTGTAGCTCTCGAGTTGATAGATGTGAAGCGCCCGTCGGAGCCGGACGAACTGGAACGCTCCGAACAGCGGCAGGACCCCATAGATCAAGGTGCGCAGCAGGATCGAGTAACCGGCGAAGGGATCGGCTGGGTTCATGCGACGGCCGGCTTCAGGAAGTGGTTGACGATCGTGCAGAAACGAGGTGTGTCGTCGAGGTACGCGAAGTGCCCGGCCCCCTCGAACAGAACCAACCCAGCGTCGGGGATGAGCCGCTCCATCGTACGAGCGTGCATCACGGGGGCCGCGTCGTCCTCACTCCCCCAGATCAGCAGGGTGGGTGACTTGATCCGGGAGAGGTACGGCTCCATGTCTTCGTTGACGACCTTCACGAGGATCGGTCGCATCTCACCCGCCTCTTGGTAGTCCTTCGAGGCGATGCGCTTGTAGACCGCAGCCCTCAGCGCCCGGCCCGCAGGGCCGAGCCGTCCGGCCGAACGCGCCCCCTTCGATACCCAGCGTTTGGCACGGGCTTTGAGAGACGGCGGGGTCCTCAATCCCGAGGAACCCTGAAGCACCAACCTGTCGACAAGGTCCGGAACGGTCGCGGCGAGGTAGAGCGAGGTCTTGGCCCCATAGGAGTGTCCGACGAAATGAGCTCGGTCGATGCCGAGGTCGCCCAGCACCCCACGGACGAACCCGGCGTACTCCGGCGTTCCCCATGGCTGCGCCGGGACCGGCGACTCTCCGAACCCCGGTAGATCGAAGGCGACCACCCGGAACCCCTGCAGGCACGACAGCACCGGAGCCATGGATTCGATCCGGCCCCCCCAACCGTGCAGCACCACGACGGGCTGGCCCTCGCCCGCCTCGTAGATGCGCGCGCTCTGCCCGGAGTGCTCGATGACCCGCGTGGCCTCGTCGATCCATGCCATGGCCACATCGTCCCAGATGGAACGTAGGCGCGATGGCTTTAGTGAACTAGCGCGTTCTCGATCGTGGCAGGCCGGAACCAGTCGAGCTTCTCTCGAAGGGTCACGACGTCGCCGATCACGAGCAGCACCGGCCCCTGAGCGGGCACCGCTGCCCCCAGATGCGCGAGATCCGTCACCGTCACCTCCTGGTGGTCGTACGTGCCCCAGGAGATCACCGCGGCGGGATGGTCTTCCGGGCGACCGGCAGCGAGCAGTGCCTCGGCGATCTCGGCCGCATTGCGGCTGCCCATGAATACGACGATCGTTCCACCCGCCCGCCCGAGGGCGTCCCAGTCGACGGTGCTCTCCCGGTCACCCGGGCGCTTGTGCCCGGTCACGAAGGTCACCGAGGAGGTGTAGCGCCGATCGGTGACGGGGATGCCGGCGTAGGCGGGGGCCGCGATCCCGGAGGCCACTCCGGGCACGATCTCGAAGGGGATACCCCTGGCCGCCAGCACCTCGGCCTCCTCGCTACCCCGCCCGAAGGTGAACGGGTCACCACCCTTGAGGCGGACCACCCGCTTGCCGGCCGCGGCGAGATAGACCAGCAGGTTGTTCATCTCCTCCTGCTCGAGCACGTGGCGGCCGTAGGCCTTGCCGATATAGATGCGCTCGGCGGTCTCGGGTGCGAGCTCGAGGACGGCGGGGTGGACGAGGCGGTCGTAGACCACCACGTCCGCAGCCGCCAGCCGATCCCGGCCTTTCACCGTGATCAGGTCCGGGTCGCCGGGGCCTGCCCCCACCAGGGATACGAGTCCTCGTCGCATCGTTTGACTTTACATCATTTCTCCGGTAGGAACAGTAACTTCTATTAACACCGTGCGAAGAGGCACAATCCCCGGCGGCATGTCTACCCAGGAGCTGAAGCGATACATGGCACCTACCACCCGCAGCGAGGGCCAGTGGGCCCTCGGCTATACCGAGCCGCTGAACCCGGCCGAGGTGGCCAAGAGGGAAGACGACGGACTCAACGTCAGGACCAGGATCGAGAACGTCTACTCGAAGCAGGGGTTCCGTTCGATCTGGCCGTCCGACCTGCGTAACCGCTTCCGCTGGCACGGGCTCTACACCCAACGGCCGGAGACCGACGGCTACTTCATGATGCGGGTGCGTATCCCCGGTGGACGTCTGACCTCGGGGCAACTCGACGTCCTCGGGCGCATCTCCGAACGCTATGGACGTGACGTCGCCGACATCACCGACAGACAGAACGTTCAGTACCACTGGATCCGGATCGAGGACGTTCCGGAGATATGGGAGCAGCTCGAAGCCGTCGGGCTTTCGACGACCGAAGCCTGCGGTGATACGCCGCGCAACATCCTCGGCTGTCCCCTAGCAGGGATCGATGCCTCGGAGTTGATCGATGCATCGCTCGTGCTGGAGGAAGCCAACGCCAAGCTGGTCGGCAATCCCGAGTTCTCGAACCTCCCGCGCAAGTTCAAGATCTCGATCTCGGGATGCGCTCATCGATGCGCGCAGCACGAGATCAACGACGTGGGCCTTGTCGGAGCACGTTCGGTCTCGGGGAAGCCCGGGTTCGACATCTGGGTCGGCGGAGGACTGTCGACCAACCCGATGTTCGCCCAGCGTCTGGGCGCGTGGTGCTCGTCGGACCAGGTCGTCGACGTGGTGCTGGGGATCGCTGCGGTCTTCCGCGACTACGGGTACCGGAGGGCGCGCAACCACGCCCGGTTGAAGTTCCTCATGGCGGACTGGGGGGCCGCGCGCTTCCGGGCGAAGCTCGAGGAGTACATCGGCTACGAACTCGAGAGCCTTCCCGAACCCAAGGCGTCGGTGATCTCGGGGCGGGAGCACACGGGCGCATGGCCGCAGAAGGATGGCAACTTCTCCGTGGGTTTCGCACCGAAGGCGGGACGCATCTCGGGCCATCAGCTGCGCGCCGTCGCCCGCCTAGCCGAACGTTACGGGCGGGGGCGGATCCGCACGACCACGCAACAGAAGATGGTGATCCTCGATGTGCCCGAGGATCGGCTCGACGACCTGAACGATGAACTCTCCGTCATCGGGCTGTCCTTCAGGGCCTCCGCCTGGCGCACTGGAACGATGGCCTGCACCGGGATCGAGTTCTGCAAGCTGGCGATCGTCGAAACGAAGGGTCGCGCCTCAGAGCTGTACCGCTATCTCGAAGAGGTCCTGCCGGACTTCAACGAACACATCCGGATCAACGTCAACGGGTGCCCCAACTCCTGCGCCCGTTATCAGACCGCAGATATCGGGCTCATGGGGTGCCAGGTGCCCGAGAGGATCTACGTGACCGACCACGACGGGAACCAGGTGCTCACCAAACGGAAGGTCGAGGCGTTCCTGGTCCACCTCGGCGGTCATCTTGGCGAGGGCCGCGCGTTCGGACGGAAGGCTCGCGGTGTGAAGGTGCTCGGCAACGAGCTCGGTCCCTACGTCGAGACACTCGTGCGCCGATACCTCGACCGTCGAAGCGACCGAGACACGTTCGCTTCATACGTCAATCGATTGAGCGATGCCGAGCTGTCGGAGTTCGCGGCGAAACCGGCGTTCAAAGGTCTGCCGCCGGCACCGACCGCCGTAGCGGAGCCGAGGGCCTCATGATGGAAGACCGCTTCGTCTCGCCCGAGGTCCACTATGCCGACCTGAGCGACGCTCACCCGCGGGTCGTCTTGGAATGGGCGACGTCTACGATCGACCGACTCGCGGTGGCGACCTCGTTCCAAGCCTCGGGCCTCGTCATACTGCATCTGCTTCGTGAACTCCGCCCCGACCTGCCCGTGCTCTTCTTGAACACCGGGTTCCACTTCCCGGAGACCTTGGAGTTCCGAGACCGCATCGTCGACGAGTGGGATCTCAAACTGGTCGAGCTGACCGGTGCGCACAGAACGGCCGCCGAGCAGGATCGGAGGTACGGTCCCGAGCTGTTCCGGCGCGACCCCGATAGGTGCTGCTTCATCAACAAGGTCGAACCTCTGCAGAACGCGTTGGAGGAATTCGACGGGTGGATCTCCGGTCTTCGTCGCGACCAGTCGCCGCTGAGGGCAACCACCCCCGTGGTCGAGGCGCAGCTGCTCCCGT
>JBKHYB010000065.1:0-7273 GCA_046565725.1 Actinomycetota bacterium | reverse complement strand
TCCACCGACTGCGGGCCCGCGCCTTTCGAAGTGGCGTGCCGTCCTCTCCCCCTCTGGCTACCGTGAGTCGAACGAGCCGCCGGGCGATGCGACGAGCGCGACCTTGTTTGCCTCCCATACGCGCGGCGCTCCCATCTTGCGGAAGGAATCGACCGCCGGCGGAGCGGTCACATCGTTCGCCATCGCCAGATCGACCCGGCACATCACGATCTCGCCGGGAGTAACCCTGTCCCGGGAGGCGTGAGCGGCGAGGATCTTCTCGGTGATGGTCATGCCCATCAGGCCACGACCTCCTCGCGCGATGCTAGGTGGACGAGACGATTGACGGCAGACAGATACGCCCGGGCCGACGCTTCGACGACATCGGTCGACACCCCTCGTCCGGTAGCGCGTCTGACGGGGCGCTGTTCATCTCCACCCGTTGCCAAGACGATCGTCACGTCACCGAGCGCATCGATACCGCCGGTGACACTGGATACGTTGAACGATTCGAGGCGCGCCTCGATGCCTGTGGCTCGCTGGATCGCCCCGCAAGCCGCGTCGATCATGCCGTCGCCGATCGCCGATTCATCGATCACGTCATCGCCCCGACGCAACCGCACGGTCGCGGTCGGAGAGAGGTGGGTTCCTCCGGCGACCTGTATCGAAACGAGCTCGAACTCGTCGGCGGCTTGAGCGATCTCGTCGACGACGATCGCTTCGAGATCGACATCGGTGATGCGGATCTTGCGATCGGCAAGAGCCTTGAACCGCTCGAACGCCTTCTGCACGTCGTCCGGATCGAGGCTGAACCCCATGTCGGTCAGTGCTTGGACGAACGCGTGCCTGCCGGAATGCTTGCCGAGGACGATGCGCGATCCTTCCAGACCGAGTCGGCGGTCATGATCTCGTAGGTCGTGCGTTCGACCATCACACCGTGCTGATGGATGCCGGCCTCGTGTGCGAACGCATTGGCACCTACGATGGCCTTGTTCGGAGGGACCGCATACCCGGTCAGCATCGACACCAACCGAGACGTTCGCGCTATCTCTTTGGTCTCCACATCGGTTTTCAAGCCGCGGCCCCCACCGCGCGTCCTGATCGCCATCACGATCTCTTCAAGTGAACAGTTGCCAGCGCGCTCGCCGATCCCGTTGACGGCCACCTCGACCTGGCGCGCCCCAGCCTCGATCCCGGCCAGCGCGTTGGCGACAGCCAGACCCAGGTCGTCATGGGTGTGCACGCTCCAGGTCACTTCGCCGCCGACCTCATCGATCAGCCAGCCGAGGAGAGAACCGAACTCGTCCGGCAGGGCGTAGCCGACGGTGTCCGGCAGGTTCAACGTCGTGGCACCGGCCGCAACCGTGGCCCGGTAGACCCTGGCCAGGAACTCGGGGTCGGAGCGCGTGGCGTCCTCGCACGAGAACTCGACGTCGTCCACGTGCGAGCGCGCCCTGGCGACTCCCGCCACGGCGGCAGCGACCACCTCATCAGGGGTCATCCGCAGTTTCGCTTGCATGTGGATCTTGCTGGTGGCGATGAACGTATGGATCCGAGGGCGCTCCGCCGCGGCTACGGCCTCTGCGGCGCGATCGATATCGGCAGCATCGACCCGAGCGAGTCCGGCGATCACCGGGCCACGCACGGTCCGGGCGATGGCCTTCACGGCTTCCGTTTCACCTTCGGACGCGATCGGGAACCCTGCCTCGATCACGTCGACTCCCAGCCGAGCCAGTTGCTCGGCGATCTCTACCTTCTCCTTGAGGTTCAGCGAGATGCCGGGCGACTGTTCGCCATCTCGCAGGGTGGTATCGAAGATCCTTACTACGTCCGTTCCATCCACGACATCATCTCCCTGAGCTTCGCGCCCACTTGTTCGATCTGATGGGTGGACTGCTCACGACGGCGGGCATCCAACACGGGTGTACCTGCCTCGTTCTCCAGCACCCATTCGCGCGCGAACTCTCCGGAACGGATCTCGTCGAGGATCGTCTGCATCGTCTGTTCGACATCTCGATCCACCACCCGGGGGCCGCGCGTCAGGTCTCCGAACTCGGCCGTGTCCGAGATGGCGTCACGCATCTTCGTGAAACCGCCTTCGTAGAGCAGATCCACGATCAGCTTCAGCTCGTGGAGGCACTCGAAGTAGGCGATCTCCGGCTGGTAGCCGGCGCGCACCAGGGTCTCGAACCCGGCCTGGATAAGTCGGGAGGTGCCGCCGCATAGCACCGCCTGCTCTCCGAACAGGTCGGTCTCGGTCTCTTCCGCGAACGTGGTCTCGATGACGCCGGCCCTCGTGCAGCCGATACCTTTCGCGTATGCGAGGGCGCGTTCGCGGGCACGACCCGTCGCATCTCTGGCGACGGCAAGGAGTCCGGGCGTGCCGCTGCCACTCTCGAAGGTTCGGCGCACGAGAGGTCCGGGCGCCTTGGGGGCGATCATCACGACGTCGTTGTTCTCGGGTGGCCGGATCTGGCCGAAGTGGATGTTGAATCCATGCGCGAACAACAGGGCCGCTTCGGGTGACAGGTTCGGCTCGATCTCGGCGGAGTAAACCTTCGCCTGATGTTGGTCGGGAAGGAGCACTGCAACGAGTTCGGCGCCGTCGGTCGCTTCGGCGACGGTCGCGCATTGCAACCCGTCCTCCTCGGCCCGCGGCCACGACTTGCTGTCGTTCCGGAGACCGACGGTGACGTCGAAACAGGAGTCCTTCAGGTTCAGAGCATGGGCACGGCCCTGCGCCCCGTAACCCAGAACCGCGATCTTGCGACCCTTCAGCGGTTCGAACGATGAATCGGAGTCGTAATAGATGGTTGCCACGACTTAACCCTCTCTGTTAACTGACGGCTTCAAGGTGGTTGACGATGGGGACGGGACGGCTCTTAGGTGCCTTGAGACCTTCGGCCCCCCTACCCAGCGCGATGCGCCCTGTCCAAGCCATCTCGATGATCCCGTAGGGGCGAAGCAGTTCCTCGAGCGCGATGACCTTGTCGGAGGTGCCGCTCGCTTCCACCACCAGCGATCCCTCGTCGACATCGATCACCTTGCCGCGGAAGATCTCGACGATCTCTAGAACCTCGGCTCTGCGACCGGGGCCGACCCCGACCTTGATCAATGCCAGCTCGCGCTCGACGGAGTTGTCAGGTGGGAGTTCGGTAATGCGCAGGATGTTGATCAGCTTGTGTAGCTGCTTCGACACCTGCTCGAGCGGCTTGCCGTCCACCGACACAACGATCGTCATACGAGAGACGGCGGGATCCTCGGTCTCGCCCACCGCCAGCGAGTCGATGTTGAAGCCGCGCCTCGCGAACAGACCGGAGATACGGGCCAGCGCGCCCGGCTTGTTCTCGACCAGCACGGACAGCGTGTGGGTGCTCATCGCGCCTCCCAATCGATGCGGGGGTCGAGGATGATGTCGTCGTTGCTCGCACCGGCCGGGACCATCGGGAAGCACATCTCACGGTCGTCCGTTCGGAAGTCGATCACGCACGGTCGATCGTCCACCCCGAGCGCCTTGTCGATCACGTTGTCGACGTCGTCGGGGGTCGTTGCTCGCAGACCGACGCATCCGTACGCCTCGGCCAGCTTCACGTAGTCCGGAGCATCCTGCGGGAGGTGAACCTCGGAGTAGCGCTCCGAATAGAACAGCTCCTGCCACTGACGCACCATCCCTAGGTGGCTGTTGTTGAGGATCGCCACGACGAAAGGCACCTTGTTGATCGAAGCGGTCGCCAACTCCTGCGCCGTCATCTGGAAGCATCCGTCGCCGTCGATGCAGACGACTGTCTGGTCGGGGCGGCCGACCTTCGCTCCGAACGCCGCCGGGACCCCGAAGCCCATCGTGCCGAGACCGCCACTGGTGACGAACGAGTAAGGCTGCTTGCGCTGGAAGAGCTGCGCTGCCCACATCTGGTGCTGCCCGACTCCGGTGACGCAGATCGCCTCACCCTGGGTCTTCTCTGCGAACCGATCGACGACGAACTGCGGCTTGATCGGACCGTCGTCGGGCTGGTCGTACAGGACCGGATACTTGCGGCTCCATCCATCGGTCGTTGCCTTCCACGCCGAGAAGTCGGGCCGCTCGTCCCTGAACGCTTCCCGTAGAGCCACGATGAGCTCGACGATCACCCGCTTCGCGTCGCCGACGATGGGAACGTCCACGGCTCGGTTCTTGCCGATCTCGGCAGGATCGACGTCGGCATGGATGATCTTCGCTTCCGGCGCGAACGAGGCGAGGTTTCCGGTGACCCGGTCATCGAAACGGGCTCCCAGGTTGATCAGCAGATCGCTGCGCTGCATGGAGGTGACGGCCGCGTAGTTGCCATGCATGCCCGGCATCCCGAGGCAGAGCTCGTGATCGTCTGGGATGGCGCCGCGTGCCATCAAGGTGGTGACGGCCGGGGCGCCGAGGAGTTCGGCTAGCTCGAGCAGTTCCTCGGCAGCACGAGCTTTCAGCACGCCCCCACCGATATAGAGGACCGGCCGTTCGGCCGCCAAGATCAACTCAACGGCGGCTCGGATCTGCTTCTTGTTCGGCCGGGTCGTCGGTCTGTAGCCGGGAAGGTCGATGAACTGCGGCCACGCGAACGCGGTGCTTGCTTGCAGCACGTCCTTGGGGATATCGACCAGGACCGGGCCCGGGCGTCCGGTGGTGGCGATGTGGAATGCCTCCGCGATCGCCTCGGGGATCTCGTCAGGATCCATCACCTTGTAACTGTGCTTGGTGATCGGCATCGTGATGCCCGTGATGTCGGCTTCCTGGAACGCATCGTTCCCGATGACCGCTCGGGGCACCTGACCGGTGATGGCTACCAGGGGGACCGAATCCATGAAGGCGTCGGCCAGCGGTGTCACCAGGTTGGTTGCACCGGGGCCGGAGGTTGCCATGCACACGCCGGGCTTGCCGGTCACGACCGCGTAACCTTCCGCAGCGTGCCCCGCTCCCTGCTCGTGCCTCATGAGGATGTGCTTGACGGACGACTCGAGCAAGGGGTCGTAGGCCGGGAGGATCGCCCCTCCGGGGATCCCGAAAACGACCTCGACGCCTGCGCACTCGAGCGATCGCATCAGCGACTGCGCGCCGGTGACGGTCATGACCTTCTCCTGCGCCTGTGGATCCGGATCTGCTTCATGGTTAGAACTGCCGCCTTCCTCGTTGACTAGCGCCCGCTTGCGTAGGCTTCGCGGCGAGCTGCATCGCCATGGCGGACCTTGTACGAGTAGGCGGCCAACATCTGCGCTGCTCTCGTGAAAGCTGCCTCGGACTCGTCGCGACGCTCGTACGCCATCTCGTGATCGCACTCGACCGAACCCGTCATGAACGAGTCCTCTTTGCTGAAGTAATCCTCGAACCAGGTCTTGGCCTTGGGGTCTTCCATCTCGACGACGACGTTGCCGGGGCCTTGCCACTCAGCCGTGCCCAGGTACTTGCCGTTCTCGAACTCGAATCTCATGTGCTCCTCCTTGTTGTGTCTGCTTTCATCACTGTCTGGGTGCTGTTGAACCGGTAGATGGATGTGTCGGGTCACCTCCCTTGGGTTTCCGGGAAACAAAAAACCCCCCGGTGTCCGGAGGGTTGGCGCTCGCATGCCCGTGCGTGAACGGGACGCGCGCGCCTAGGTAATAAGTACGAGGAAGAAGATGTTGAGGTTCGTCGCCGTGCGGGTCATCTGGTTCTCGTGGTCCTTCTGCTAGTTGTTACACCTGTCAAACCCCGGCGACATTGTCGAGGTCCACACACAATACCGATTCTGAAGGTGAATGCAACCCCCCACCCGTTTCCCACCTCGAATCGGCACGTATATCGATCCAGATCGAGGTGGGAATCTGGAGGGGTAAGGTTCCGGGCATGAGCGCGAACCCTTACGCGCAGCCGAGCGATCCGGCCAAGCGCCACAGCAGCCAACTCACCGACGGGCCGGACCGGGCGCCCGCCCGAGCGATGCTGAAGGCGACCGGCTTCACCGACGAGGACCTCGCCCAGCCGATCATCGGGGTGGCCACCACCTGGATCGAGACCATGCCCTGCAACCTGAACCAGAGGGACCTGGCCGCACAGGTCAAAGCCGGCATCCGGGCAGCGGGCGGGACCCCGATGGAGTTCAACACGATCTCGGTCTCCGACGGCGTAACGATGGGAACCGAGGGGATGCGGGGCTCACTCGTGTCCCGAGAGGTGATCGCCGACTCGATCGAGCTTGTGGCCCGGGCCCACCTCTTCGACGGGATCGTTTGCCTCGTCGGGTGCGACAAGACCAGCCCGGCTGCGGTGATGGCTCTGTGCCGCTTGGACATCCCCGGGGTCATCCTCTACAACGGATCGATCGCTCCCGGCAGGTGGCGGGGCCGCGACGTCACGATCCAAGACGTCTTCGAAGCCGTCGGCAAGCACGCCACCGGCGAGATCGACGACGCCGACCTGCTCGACCTCGAGGGGCGAGCGTGTCCGGGGGCCGGGGCCTGCGGAGGCCAGTTCACGGCCAACACGATGGCGACCGCGATCGACTTCCTCGGCCTCAGTCCGGTAGGACTCTCGGGCATCCCGGCAACCGAGCCCGGAAAGAAGGCGGCCGCCCAGGAAACCGGCAAGATCGCCGTCGACCTCGTACGCAACGACGTCCGGCCCTCACAACTGATCACGCGCGAGTCTCTGGAGGACGCGATCGTCTCGGTCGCCGCCACGGGAGGGTCGACCAACGGCGTACTTCACCTGATCGCTATAGCCAGGGAGGCCGGCATCGACCTCTCGATCGACGACTTCGACCGGATCGCATCGGCCACTCCTATCGTTGCCAGCCTCAAGCCGGGAGGCGAGTACGTGGCCACGGACCTGTACGCCGCGGGTGGGACGCAGTTGATCATGCGGGAGTTGGCCAAGAAGGACCTATTACATCTGGACCGGCGCTCGGTGGACGGGCGCACCTTCGCCGAGATCGTCGAGTCGGCGACCGAAACCCCGCTCCAGAAGGTCGTCGTCCCCATCGAGCAACCGATCAAGCCGACCGGAGGCCTGGCCATCCTGCGCGGGAACCTCGCGCCGGAGGGATGTGTCGTGAAGCTCGCCGGCCACGAGCGAACCTTCCATCGGGGGCCGGCGCGGGTCTTCGATTCCGAAGAGGATTGCTTCGCAGCGGTGAAGGCTCAACAGATCCAAGATGGTGACGTCGTGGTCATCCGCTATGAAGGTCCATCCGGTGGCCCGGTATGCGCGAGATGCTGGCGGTGACCGCGGCCCTCGCGGGAGAGGGCATGGACGCCAAGGTCGCCCTGATCACCGACGGGCGTTTCTCGGGAG
>JBKHYB010000064.1:0-7379 GCA_046565725.1 Actinomycetota bacterium | reverse complement strand
ATCCTGTGGTGGTTCTGGGTCGCGTTCCGCTTGGGCCACGAGGGCCGTTTCGCACTGTTCCGCAAGGACGGCTACCTGCGGCCCTAGCCTCCCGGTTGGAGGGCGTTGTCTACCCTCAGTTCATAGTTCGCGTACTTCAGGATCTGCTCGGTCGGTTCGTCGTAGGTGACGAGGATCGAGACCACGTCTGCCGTCGTCCCTATGAGTGCGTCGAGCGCTTGGCCGGACACGTCGGCTGTGAACCCGGCGCCGAGAGGCAGCTCCGCGATCCAGGCCTGGGTGTGAGCGTCGTCGTAGGCAACCAGCTGCACGGTGAAGCCGTGGACGTCCGGTGGGTTGATCTCTGTCATCGACTGCCATTGGTTCAGGTCGGACCCGTCCGAGATGGCGTTGCCACCGACGGCCACGTTGTCGATCCACCATCCGGGATACGCCACGAACGCATCGGTCATGTAGCGGAAGCCGAGCAGCACGTCTTGGCCCGCGTAGCCACTCAGGTCGAACGACTCGGTCACCCAGCTCGCAGAGCCCGGGTCCTGCGGCTCGGCATCTACGCCCGAGGCGCCGGTTAGGCCGGGCAATTGGGCTTTGATGCGCGGGTCGGCCTGCGGGTCGGAGTCGGAGGTCGTGTTGGCGTTGGACAGCGAGGTCCAGGTCGTGCCGCCGTCGGTTGAAACCTGCACGAAGGCGTAGTCCCACGACCATTCGGTGTCGTAGAGGGTGTCGAACGTCAGCGTGGCGTTCGTGGCGGGCACACTCACCTCGCGCACGATGCTGCGATCTAGGTTGTCTCCATCGCCGGAATACAGAGCTTCACCGCCCGTATGACCCGTGGGGGTTTGGACCGTCCACTCGACGGGATCCGGCGCCAGCTCGTCCGCCCCATCGAAGACGATCCGATCGATCTGCGCTGCGGAGAGGAAGTCGCCGTTGTTGGCCCGAGCTCGCACGAAGTCGGCCCCGTTCGGTGGTGCGCCGGGGGTGTCGTAGGCATCGGCAACCGTCCAATCCACGATCGCGTCCAGGTCGTCGACCTGGTAGTCGGCGGCGGTGCCGCCGGTGAGGACCGCTCCGTCGTCCAGCACGCCGTCCAGGGCGATGGAGCCGAGCCACCTGTGGATCGCGTCTTCGGAGGTGGTCCCTGCGCCCAGGGCGTTCTGCACCGACTCGAGGCCGTCGGCGTCATCGTTGTGCAGAGACGTCATCGCCGCGCTGCCGAAGTGGGTTGCGACCCATTGGTGGAAGGTAGCGGTGGCACCGTATTCACACAGGGTTTCGTTCGAGTTGACGGCGGCTTGGTCGTCCCACCAGGTGAGGGAGTTCTCCGGCCCCCCGACGTCGAACGGGTTGGGGTTCGCGTCGGTCTGGGTCTGTAGCCAGCCCAGCAAACACTGGACCGTTGAGTCGTGGGCCGAGGACGTGATCGGCTGTTCCGGACTGCTGTAACCGAGGAACGATGCGACGAACATCGACAGGCCCTCGTTGATCCAGGCGGTCTCGCCGTCCGGATCTGCGTCGAACTGCAAGAGGTGCTGGTACTCGTGGGCGAACACCGATTCGTAACCGTAGGGGGTGCCTGCAACCGACTCGCAGACGTTGCCGGGCACGGGGTTCGTCGGAGGGTTGGGCCCGGTGAAGTATTTCCACTGCCACGAGTCGATCGTCATGATGTTGCGATCGAACAAGAAGGTGTAAAGACCCCAGAAGAAGCCTGCGATCCGGGTTAGGTCCTGGCTGTCGTCGGTGTCGTAGAACTGGTCGTCCCGAACGTTATCGACCAGCGTCACCACCCTGCGTCCGCCGCCGCGGCTCGCGAAGTAGTT
The DNA here is from genome assembly GCA_046565725.1 of Actinomycetota bacterium. Taxonomy (GTDB): domain Bacteria; phylum Actinomycetota; class CADDZG01; order CADDZG01; family WHSQ01; genus CALMBW01. The sequence continues at coordinate 5,556 of JBKHYB010000064.1, read as the reverse complement.
GGGGCCGATGCCGAGCCGGTCCGCCTCCTCCTCGCCGACCGCCTCGATGAACAGAGGCTCGGCCCCGTTGCGCTTGATCGGCCGGCTGAAGAGCTCGGACTCCCGCGGATAGATGGTGTTCTCGAACTGACGGAGGAAGTACCTGACCTTCTTGTCCGTCACGCGGATGCGGTCCGGGTAGTCGTTGCGACAATCACCCTCCGGGTACCAGAGTCCTTTGCTGACGTCGTCGCGTCCTACCGCGACCCAGATCTCCATGTGCTCGGACTTGCCGCGCAACTTGTACTTCTTCATGTACCAGCCCTGTTCGATGTCGGTGTCGTCGAGAGCGGGCCACCACCTCACGTCCCCGATACGCGCGCGCCGAACCCGGGTCGCAGCGGCTTCGTCGGCTGCACCGGTTCGGCCTCTCGTCCCGAGGCGGTCGCTATCGATGTAAGGGAGGCCCTTCTTCTGGATCAGGGGGGACAGGGAGCGGATGTCTTGTTTCCACCGGCTCGGGTGTGACCCGTCTTCGGCAGAGGCTCTCGGCGTCAAAGTGGCAAGAACCGAAACGAGTGCTAGCGGCCCGATGAACCGCACGAGGCGACGGAGATCCAACGAACTACCCCCTCCGGAGTGGACCGGCGGGCTGCGGGTCCATACGGGTCAGGATATGGCCGCATGGCGCTCTTGGGAAGGTCCGCTGGGAGTAGTCTTGATGTGTTGACATCCAGATAGTTCACGTCTGGGAGAAGGAAGCCGGTGCGAGTCCGGCACTGTCCCGCAACTGTGTGACGAGACACAAGTCTCGACGAGTCAGGAACTTCACCAGGCGTGCGCTCGGAACCTCCGCGGCAAGAGGCTCTGCGGGCAAGCGAGATCCACTTCGCTCCTCACGGGCCCTTTCCACGAGAGGGTCCATTTCATTCCCGGCGAGGACCGGGAGGGAGGAGTGCTTCATGCGCAAGGCATCCGCCTTGATGTTGAGCGCGGTCACCGTGCTCTCGTTGGCCGCCCCTACCGCTACCGCAGCGGTGACCGACAACGACCGGGCTAAGTGGGCGATCGGTTATGTCCTCGGATCGCGTAACGACGACGGATCGTTCCCCGGCTTCTCGGCGATCGGTTCCACCGCCGACGCCCTGGTTTCTATGGCTGCAACCAACCGCGGTGAGCGTGCCGTAGGTGCCGCGGTCACTTTCCTGAGGGAGAACCAAGACCAGATCACCGGCGTTGGTCTCACCGCCAAGGTCGTCATGGGCCTGGTGGCGGTGAACTCGGACCCACGCGACTTCGAGGGACGCGATCTTGTCGCCGAGATCACCGGCACCATCCAGCCCGACGGGCGACTGGGTGAGGGCACGGCGGTGTTCGACCACGCACTTGGGCTGCTGGCTCTGCGTGCCGCGGGTGAGTCGATCGGCGCGCAGCCTTACGTCTGGCTGGTGAACGCCCAGTGTGAGGACGGCGGGTGGCAGTACGACGAGCCGGCCGCAGAAGGCGACGACGAGCATTGTGTATCGGACCCCGCAACCGACTATTTCGGCAGCGATACGAACACGACGGCATTGGCGGTCATGGCGCTGCAAGGCCAAGCCGGACCGGCCCCCGACGTGAACCCGTTCCGCTTCTTCCGGCAGCTGCGCGATGACATCAAGGGCGGTTGGGGGTACACGTGGTCGTTCGGCCTCACCGACACGAACTCCACGTCGCTGGTGATCCAGGCTTACGCCGCGGCGGGCAAGGATCTGCCGGACGGTGCCAAGAAGGCGTTGCGCCGCCTGCAGTACGGTCCGTGCTCGTCGAAGGGTGGTGCCTTCGCCTTCACGTATTCCGACGAGAACGAAGACGGCCGCTACTCGCGGTCGGAGCGCACGGGCCCGGATGCGGGGGCTTCGATCGCCGGCGTTCTCGGCCTGCTCGAGAAGCCTCTTCCCCTTGCCGGTCGTGACGTGACCCGCGGCGCACCGAAGGTGAACTGCGGCTGATGAGACTCCGGGCCGCCGTTGCCGGGACCGCGCTCTGCTTGAGCGCGCTCCCGGCGGCGGTCGGCCCTGTCTCCATCGCATGCGCGGCGGAGGCCGATAGCGCCGCCCTCGTGGTCGACACGGGCGATTCTGTCTACCGCTACTGCGTCACGATGCCCGACGACTCGGTCACCGGGATCGAGCTGATCCAACTCGCCGGCGAGCAGCACGGCCTGCAGTATTCGCTCGGCTATGGAGGGCAGGCCGTATGTCAGTTGCAAGGGGTCGGTCCCGACGGCGACGACTGTTTCGCCGAGGATCCGTACTTCTGGGGCTACTGGCACGGTGACGGTTCCGGTGGATGGAACTGGTCGAGCACCGGGGCCGGTTCGTACCGCGTCGAGCCCGGTGATGTCGAAGGGTGGTCGTGGGGGACCGGCCAGAGTGGCGACACCCATCCCAAGCCGCCTGCCACCACGTACGCCTCGGTGTGCCCCGTGTCCGCCGGTGGTGAGAAAGGCGGCGGCAAGAAGGACCGCCCGGACGGTCCCGACCGGCCCGAGGCCGGGCCGACGGAAGGCGCGGCTGCGAGCGGCTCGACGGCTCCGTCGCCGTCGGCGTCGCCTGAGGAGAAGCGGGGGAAGAAGGTCGAGCGCCGGAAGGCGAACGATAAGGAACGATCGCTCCGGCTGCGGTTGACTCCGAGTCCCGACGTGTCGTTGCTGCCCCAACCAAAGAGAGCGGTCGCGATACGTGACGAAGGGAGTGGCGGTCCTCCGACGGGTGGGATCCTCGCGATCGCGGGAACTGCGGCACTGGCTGCCGTCGGTGCGGTGATCGCGCGCAGAAGGAGACGCTGAGTTGCACCCCGGTGCGTGGCTGGCTTGGACCTTCTTCGGGGGCATCGCCGTGATGACGACGACGAACCCGTTCTATCTGTTGCCGGCCCTCGGCGCTTGCTACCTGGTACACACGGTTCACGGACAGGAGGGTCCGCACGCCCGCTCGTTCAGGTTCTTCCTGTTCTTCGGTGCACTGACGATGACGACGCGCACGCTGCTGGCTCTGTTCTCTCCGGGGGGTGCGGGGGCCGAGTCGTTCGCGTTCGCCGCCCTCGAAGGTTTGCGTCTCGCGGTTCTCCTCGTGCTGTTTGGAACGTTCAACTCGGTCAGCGATCCGTTCAGGGTGTTGCGGCTGTCTCCCCGCCGGTTCCACGAGCCCGCCCTGGCTGCCGCTCTGGCTCTCAGCATCGCTCCGCGCACGATCGATGCCGCCGTGCGGGTGAGGGAGGCGCAGCGGCTGCGTGGCTTGGATATATCGCGCTGGCGGTCGTGGCCTGCGTTGGCGGTTCCGGTCCTGGAGACGGGTATGGAAGAAGCGATGACGCTCGCTGAGTCGATGGATGCGCGCGGCCATGGACGCGGAAGCAGATCCCGGTACCGGCCCGACCCGTGGACGCTCAGATCGTCGCTCGTCACCCTCGGTGCCCCGGCCGTGGCAGCGGTAGTCGTCTTCGCGGTGGTGGAGGTGGTGGGTGACGTCACTGTTAGCACGTTCCCGCTGCGCTGGCCGGAGGCCCATCCGGTGTTGGTCGTGGCGGCGCTGGGGCTTGCGATGCCCGCTGCGTTCGGGGTGGAGCGATGAGCGTTTCGTTCGAGCGCGTCTCGTTCCGCTACCCGGGCTCTAGCACGTGGGTCCTCGACGACGTCACCCTGACGGTCCCGGAGGGCACTTTCGTTCTGGTGACCGGACCGACCGGAGCGGGCAAGTCGACGCTGTTGCGCGCCATCAATGGACTGGTGCCGCAGTTCAGCGGCGGCGAGTTCTTCGGGCACGTCGTGGTGGACGGGCGCGACACCTCTTCGCATGCGCCCCGAGAGCTCTCCGATGTCGTCGCGTTCGTTCCGCAGGATCCCGGAGCCTCGTTCGTCGTGGATCGGGTGGAGGACGAACTCGCCTATGCGATGGAGAACCTCGGGGTCGACCCGACGACGATGCGCCGGCGGGTCGAAGAGGTTCTCGACCTGCTGGGCATAGAGGACCTTCGAACGCGCAGCGTCCGCTCGCTGTCGGGTGGCGAACGACAGCGTGTGGCCATCGCCGCCGCGCTCACGCCCGGCCCCCGCACCCTTGTGCTCGACGAGCCGACCAGCCAGTTGGATCCCCAGGGGGCCGAGGACGTGCTGGCCGCGTTGCAGAGGATGGTTCACGACCTCGGCCTCACCGTCGTGATGGCCGAACATCGCCTCGAAAGGGTGGCCGGTTTCGCCGATCTCGCGATCGGATGTGGGGGAGGACGGGCCGTGCTCGGCGATCCGAGCGACATCATCGAGAGGTTCGCCGCCGGCCCGCCGGTGGCACGGCTCGGACGGATGGCGGGGTGGTCGCCGGTGCCCCTGACCGTTCGCTCGGCGAGACGGAGCGCGCCGCGGGAACTCCCCGCTCCGGTAGCAGCGCGCGGTCCCGAGAAAGGACCCGTTCTGCTCGAGGCGCGGGAGCTTCATGCCGGCTATGGGGGGGCCGACGTCCTGCACGGCATCGACCTCGATCTCCATCAGGGCGAGATAGTCGCGTTGATGGGGCGCAACGGGTCCGGCAAGTCCACGTTGCTGCGCTGTCTGGTCGGACTGCACCATCCCGATCGCGGAGCGGTGACCACGCAAGGTGGCCCCCCCGAGCCCGGACGGACGGTGGCCCTGTGCCCTCAGATCCCGGAATCGATCCTCTTCAAGGAGTCGGTGATCGAAGAGGTCGAGGCGACCGTCACCTGGACCGGCAGCGGCTCTCTTCCCGAGGCGGTCCTGCAGTCGCTCGGGCTATCGGGGCGGGCCGAACGTCACCCGCGCGACCTGTCCTCCGGTGAACGCTTGCTGGTCGCCACCGCAGCGACCGTTGCCGGAGGTGCCCCCGTGTTGCTCTTGGACGAGCCCACGCGCGGTCTCGATCTACCGAGCAAGGAGAGGCTCGGATCCTTCCTGCGCGAGCACGCCCGGCACGGAGCGGTGATCTTCGCTACCCACGATGTCGAGATGGCTGCCGAACTCGCTACCCGGGTGGTGATGTTGGCGGGAGGAGAAGTCATATCCGACGGCCTGACGGCCCAGGTTCTCGGAGATTCGGTGGTGTTCGCGCCGCAGATGACCCGCGTCTTCGGTCCCGGATGGATGACGGTCGAGCAGGTGATGTCGGCCCTCGATGAAGGCGCCCGCGATGCGGGTGAAGAGGTATCCCGTTGAGCTCGGACCTGCGCCGCAAGGGATTGCTGATCGCATGCAACGTCCTGGGTGTCGTTGCATTCTTGTGGCCTTTCATCTTGCCCGGCGCGGTCGGCGGCGAGCGCGCCCACGACGTCGATGCGCCGTGGATCCTGCTCGGGCTCGTGGTCTGTCTCGGACCGTTGTTGTTCGTCGAGTTGGGCCGGGGAGGCATGGGTCCCAAGACCGTTGCCCTGATCGGAGTGTTGGCCGCAGCGATGGTGGTGCTGCGGCTCCCCGGGTTCATCGGCGGCTTCAATGCGATGTTCATCATCGTCTTCGTCGCCGGCAACTCGTTCGGCCCCGGCTTCGGTTTCCTGCTCGGCGCGATCGGGATGCTGGCGAGCGCGTTG
>JBKHYB010000063.1:0-7438 GCA_046565725.1 Actinomycetota bacterium | reverse complement strand
GGAGAAACGTTCCCAGTGCCGAACCATTGGCCTAGGAGAACCTAGGAGGGCGCCGACATGCTTAAGAAACTGATCGCTTGTGCTCTGGTCGTGGGATTGATGACGGCCGTCGTTGGTCCGGCCGGGGCGAAGAAGAAGAAGTCGAAGGGTCCCAAGCCGTACAAGAGCGAAGAAGTGACGATCCAGGTCGGCCATCCGGTGTTCTACGGACAGACGGGCTCGCCGAAATCCGTGACCGCCATGGAGTTCGAGCAGAACTGCGCCATACCTTCAAGCAACGGCTTCGACGCGTACTTCTTTGAGGTGCCGGAGACCTATCACGATGTCGAGGCGACCATCTCGTCGTACGGGAGCGCCGGACCCGAGGGTTACGACCTAGACATCTATCTTTACGACGAGAACTGCAAGGTGACCATCGCTTTCAACTCGACGTCTCTCGATGAGACCGGGATCCTGACCAAGGGCACCCGCTACATCATGATCCACAACTACACGGGTGGCCCGACCCAGGCCTACTTCGAGCTGAAGGTCTGAGGGGCGCCTTCTAGGGGCTTCGATCCTGACGGAAAGCGCAGCAGTCCGGGTCGCAGATGTCGTGACTCGGCCCCCGGTCGCCCAGCACCGCTCGTAGTTCGGTGGTCTCCATCCGTTCCACGATCAGGTCTCGGATCATGCGCACGAACGCGGGATGTGCTCCCACGGTCTGAGCTCGAACCATATTCAGCCCTAGCTCCGCTGCCGTTGCGGCCGCTTCCACGTCGAGGTCGAACCTGACCTCCAGGTGGTCGGAGACGAACCCGATCGGCACCACCACTACGTCCCGCGCGCCGTCGCCGGCCACATGTTCGAGGTGCTCGCAGATATCCGGTTCCAGCCAGGGGACGTGGGCCGCACCGCTGCGCGACTGGTAGACCAGATCCCAGCTCGAGCCGGGAGCCGCTCTGTCGACGACCAAACGGCAGGCTTCTTCTAACTGGGCGACGTAGTCGCTGGCCTGTGCCATCGCCATGGGAACGGAGTGTGCCGTGAAGACCAGACGCGCTTGTTCCCTGCGTGGCTCCGGGACCGCTTCGAGAGCCACCCTTACCTTGTCGGCCTGAGGCTCGACGAACCCAGGATGGTTGTAGAAGTGACGGATCTTGTCGACGATCGGAGCGTTGTCGCCGACCGCCGACCGCGCCCGAGCGATGTCCTCGTGGTACTGGCGGCATGCCGAATAGGAAGAGAAGGCAGACGTCACGAACGCGATCGCCCTTCGGATGCCGTCCTTGGCCATCCTGGCCATCGCGTCCTCTATCAGAGGGTGCCAGTTCCGGTTCCCCCAATAGACGGGTAGTCGAGGGCCTTCTGCATCGAGCAGGTCTTCGAGGCTCTGGATCAGGGCCCGGTTCTGCTCGTTGATCGGGCTGACACCTCCGAAGAGGAGGTAGTGGTGGGCGACCTCTTCTAGCCGTTCGCGAGGGACCCCTCGTCCGGCCGTGACCTTCTCTAGGAACGGGATGACATCTTCGTCCCTCTCGGGACCACCGAAGGAGAGGATCAAAACGGCGTCATAGGCATGCGGCTCGGGGTCGCGGCGACCATGGGTGGGGGACATGGGCCTCGATGCTAACGGCAGGAGGGCCTTCCTGGCGGCGGTATCGGTTCGTTGACAACCTCATGGCTAATGTCTTCGCGCTCGCGTATCCTGGGGCTTACAAGGAGGGGGGAAGGGGTCCGCCGCGTGATCCGTGTTTATCTGCTCGACGATCATGAATTGATACGAAAGGGACTTCGTCAGTTCCTAGCGACGGCCCAAGACGTTGACGTCGTCGGTGAGGGCGCGACGATCCGGGAAGCCAAGCGGGACATCCCGGTGCTGGAGCCCGACGTAGCGATCCTGGATGTGAAGCTCCCCGACGGCAACGGGGTCGAGATCTGCCGCATGGTTCGCTCCGACCATCCCAAGGTGCGCTGTCTCATGCTCAGCAGCTTCGCCGAGGACGAACCGCTCTTCGAAGCGATCGATGCGGGTGCGTCGGGATATGTCCTGAAAGAGACCCGCGGTCCGGAGTTGGTAGACGCTATCCGCAAGGTGGCGGCTGGCGAGTCTCTGATCGACCAGAGCCTTACCGCGCAGGTTCTCGAGCGGATCCGCTCGGGAGGCCGACGCGACCCACTGTCCCGGTTGAGCCCCCAGGAGCGCCGCATCCTCGCCCTTATCGGTGACGGCCACACGAATCGAGAGATAGGCGAGAAACTGGGGCTCGCCGAGCAGACGGTTAAGAACTACGTTTCCGCTTTGCTCACCAAGTTGTCCCTCGACCGTCGATCGCAAGCGGCCGCTCTTGCCGCCACGCTGCGCGAGCAGGGCCGCGTCCTGTAGGTACTTTCGTACTCGAAAACGTCCGTACTTTTGGAAGCAGAAGCAGGTACGTTGTGCCCTTCTGTTACGTGGGGCCGAGGCGCACTATGACTGCATGGATGAGATGCAGGACGAGCGGCGATCCCTAGAGCAGGCCCCCCTTGCTCTTGTGGGCTTCAACGATAGGGAGGAAGCCGACTGGGTCTGTGAGCTGGTAGAGCTGAACGGCTTCATCGCCGCGGCGATCGAAGACCCCTTCGTCCTCCCATCGTTGATCCGGACCGAAAGACCCGATCTGCTGATAGTGGATCTCGCGATGATCTTCCCCGGCATCTCAACTACGTTAGGCAAGATCAGGGGCACGAATCCCGACATGACCGCCGTGGTCATCCTGCCCGACGACATCGTTGAGGCCGGCGCTCGGCAAGACATCGCGATGGCGCTCGGGTTCGATCTACAGATCGCTCGCCCGCTCTCTCCAGTCGTTCTCGCGGGCGTGCTCCGCAGGGTAGTGGCCGAAAGAGGGGTGGCGCTTAACGGCGGCCCGTAGATCTTCAGGCGTGGGTTCTGTCGCGGCGTCATTCCCCACATCGTCCGCCTCGTCGCGGCAGACCCACACTCTCTGGAAACACCAGAGGCGCGAAGGACCCCTCGGCCCCCCCGGGGGTCCTTCCGCGTGAGGGGTAGTGAGGCGGTTGACACTTCGAAGAGGGATGTCACATCCTTCAGAGGTGGAAGGGACGCGCAGGACCCAGACCCGCGAGCGGATACTCGACGCCGCTTACGACTTGCTGGGTCGGATGGGTGTGCGCAAGACGACCTTCGAGGACATCGCCGCCCGGTCCGGCGTCTCCCGGCAGACGCTCTACCGGTACTTCGGTTCCAAAGAGGAACTGATCGCTTCCGTGATGGATCGGGAAGCCGAGCGGTTCTTCGTGGCCCTCAACGAGATCGCACCGGATGGTGCAGATCTGCGAGATGCCATCAGGAACGGCATCCTGTTCGCTTTCGACTATCTCGCCAACCATCCGTTGCTGTCGTGGATATACGAGCACGAACCTAGCGAGCTTCTTCCGCACCTGAGGGGCCACTGGACCCCCATCCTGGATTCGGTGCGCAGGTTCATCGAACCTTTCGTCATACGAGAGGTCGAGGAGGGGAGACTTGACGAGGAGCGGGCGAGGATCGCAGGAGACTGGATCACGCGAGTCACCCTTTCCTATCTTTTCGTTCCGGGTGAAACGGTTGACGTGCGTGATGAAGAGGCGGTCCGAAGATGGCTGCCGACGTTGATCCTCGACGGACTCTACGGTTCGGGCGAACGCTGACGCGCTGAAGGGGCCCCCTCGCAAGGAGACCCCTTCGCCGGTTTACCCCCCGCTAGTTGGAGGCACCTTCCGAGTCAACGCTGTCGTCCCCGTCCGCAGGGTCGACCGTCTCGACCGTGGGCGCAGTATCAGCGGTCTGCGCCGTGTCGACGGTGTTGGCCGTCTGCACCGTGTCGACGGTCTGAGCGGTGTCGACCGTGTTCCCGGTCTCGTCCGCGTTCGTGTCGAGATCATCATCGTCATCCCGAGCTTCGACCTCTTCGTCGTCGTCATCGGAACGCTTCCCGACCAGATCGTCGCCCCGGTCCTTCCGGTTCTGGTCGTCGTCCTGGCCGTCGTCCGACTTGAAGTCGTCCACGGTCAGCTCGCCGTCCTCGGTCGATATCTCCACGCCCGTGGTGTCGGCTATGGGCTCGGACCCCGAACCCACGAAGGCACCGAGACCGGCCAGGGCGAGCACCGCCGACAGACCGACGATCATCGCTTTGAAGCTCATGCGTCTCTCCTTCTTCCGGTCATCTTTCTTCTTTCGCTATCGAAGTTAGCCATCAAGGGTGAAAGGGGGATTAGGTCAACATGAGGGGTCTCTCATCTTGGACGAGCGTCACGTAGGGCGACATGGGAGGCTTGGGGGATGGGAGACATATCCAGGATGGTCGTCGTCGACGACTACCACACCGCCGGCGAACCCTTCCGGATCGTTACAGGCGGGGTGGGCCGCATACCGGGGGACAACGTCCTGGCGAAGCGGCGGTATGCCATGGAGAACCTTGACGAGATACGTCAGCTCGTCGTGAACGAGCCACGTGGGCACGCAGATATGTACGGTTGCTTCGTTGTGGACCCGAATGACGACGGTGCCGACTTCGGAACGATCTTCTTCCACAACGCGGGCTATTCGACCGCCTGCGGGCACGGAACGATCGCGCTGGCAACGTGGGCGATAGATACGGGAAGGATCGCCGCAGAAGATCGCGATTCCGAGGTGGAGATCGTCATCGACGTTCCATCGGGACGGCTCCCAACCGTGGCGAAGGTGACGGATGGCAACGTGGTCTCGGTCCGGTTCACGAACGTCCCCTCCTACGTCTATGAACTGGGTGTGGGTGTGGAGACGTCACGCGGCGACGTTGAGGTCGACATCTCCTTCGGGGGAGCCTTCTACGCTCAGGTCGAAGCGTCGGCATTCGGCCTTACGGTCGACAAGGGATCACTGCCAGACCTCATCAGGTTGGGTCGTGAGATCAAGCATTCGATCGAGGCACAGAGAGAGGTCGTCGACCATCTCGAGCCGGAACTGCGCGACATCTACGGCGTGATCTTCTTCGATCGGCTGCCGGATGAGGATGGGTGCTTGGTCCAGAAGAACGTGGCGATCTTCGCGGACGGAGAGGTGGACCGGTCCCCGTGCGGAAGTGGGACATCCGCGCGGCTTGCTCTACTCGACTCGTCCGGCGAACTCGCCAGGGGTCGCACGTTCAAACATCTCGGCATCGCAGGAGGAGCGTTCCTCGCTCGGGTCACGGAGGCCACGGAGGTTGCCGGCGTGCCGGCAGTCATCACGGAGGTCGAGGGACGGTCGTTCCCGGTCGGGTGGCACCGCTTCGTCCTGCATCGCGACGACGACCTGGGAACCGGCTTCTTGCTCAGATGACCAGCGCTAGGTGGGTTTCGGGCGAGGAGCTTGAGGTAGCGCTCCCGGTGCGAGATGCGATCGATGCCCTCGACGATGCCTGGAGGAAGGGTTTCCCCGACGCTCCCAAGCGCTCCCATATCGAGGTAGATGCCGGAGATGTTTTGGTGATGCCGGCCCATTCCCGCCACTCCGTTGGCGTGAAGCTGGTTGGGGTTGCTCCAGGCAATGCCGAGAAGGGTCTTCCTCTCATAGGGGGGATCTACGTCCTCTTCGATACGGAAACCCTCATGCCGGAGCTGTTGATCGATGCATCCGCTCTAACTGCCCTGCGTACGGCCGCGGTCACGGGGGTCGTTACTAGGCACTTGGCGAACGAGGACGCTCGATCGTTGGTGGTCTTCGGCTCCGGTGTGCAAGCGAAGGGTCACATCGAAGCCATGCGTGCGGTACGCCCCATCGACGCGGTGAAGGTGATCGGGAGGACGACCGGCAAGGCCGAGCGGTTGGCAGCCGAGGTCTCGGCCGAGGTAGGAGTGGTCGAAGACGTCAGGTACGCCGACATCGTCTGCTGTTGCACTACAAGTCACACTCCGCTGTTCGATGGTTCCCTGCTTCGGCAAGGCGCGCACGTGAACGCGATCGGGTCGTACAAGCCGGACCGTCGCGAACTCGACGGTGCCACCCTGGGGCGAGCGGCGGCGGTTGTCGTAGAAGACGTAACCCTCGCTTCCATGGAGGCCGGAGACGTGATCCTGGCCATGGGTGAGGGTCATCTCGTCGAGGGCGACCTGATGACGGTGGCTGATGTAGTGGCGGGGCGGGTTAAGCGGACAGCCTCAGACCTGACCGTGTTCAAGTCGGTCGGCATGGCCTCTGAGGATCTGGTTGTCGCCGCGGCATTGCGTGACCGTCTGGGACATCAGTAGTCGAGGTCGTCTGATCCCCCACCGGCTCCACCGGCTCCGTCCCCTCCTTCGCCGACGATGATCGTCCCGGTCATCTGAGGATGGATGGCACAGAGCCATCCGTACTCGCCCTCTTCCTCGGCGGTGATCGAGATGGCGGTAGAGCTGCCCGGCTCCACTCGCTCATCGATACCGAGATCCTCGGATGTGAAGGTATGAGGCGCGTTCCCGTCGTTAGCGAAGGTGATCTCAGCGGTCTCGCCCGGTTGGATCGTGAGCTCATTCGGGCTGAACGAGAAATCGCGGGCTATAACCTCTAGTTCCCCGCCGTTCTCGGGCCGTTCGACCTTGTCCCCGTCATCCGAACCAGGGTTAGCACCGCCATCGTCACCGCAGGCCCCGAGAGTGATGGCCGCGAAGAGAAGTGCCACGAGCGGCAGTCTGATATTCGGCATCCATGCCCCCTTCCCCGCCCGCAGCGCGGGCCCTAAGGAGAGCAAGGCATCCGGCCGAGCAAGTATTCCCTGCCTTGCCGGGCTATCGGCAGACCTCCATCGCCCCCGGGAACCCCGGTCATCTCCCGACTTTAGGGTTATACCCTAGGGGGTAGGGTAATGTTCAACGAAAGACAGCTATCGATGGAAGGAGGTGGCGGTGGATATCGATCAGATCACGGTTGATGATGTCCTTCTCCGTTTACGCAAGGTCGAGGGTCAGGTGCGTGGCATCGTGCGCATGATCGAGGAAGGACGTGATTGCCGAGACGTCGTTCGCCAGATCTCGGCCGCTTCTCGAGCGCTCGACCAGAGCGGTTTCAAGCTCCTAGCGTCGGGACTCAGGGACTGTTTGCGTTCGGGCACGAAGAGTCCCTACACGGCTGACGAGTTAGAGAAGATGTTCCTCCAGCTCGCATGATCCAACTCCTGGGTGCAGGGATATCGGGTGTCGGTGTGGGCACATCGCTGGGGCTTCTCGGAGGAGGAGGTTCCATCCTCACCGTCCCGATCCTCGTCTATCTCCTAAGCGTTCCCGTTCCACAAGCGGTAGTCATCTCCCTGGTGGTGGTCCTGGCGGCTTCGTTCGCCGGTGCGACCGCATACGTGCGAGCGGGAGAAGTACCGATGGTGCGGATCGCATCGTTTGCGGCCGCCGGGGCCGTCGGGACTGTAGTGGGTGCCTACATCAATAAGAGTCTCAGCGAGTCGACCGTGCTCATGGCGTTCGC
>JBKHYB010000062.1:0-7585 GCA_046565725.1 Actinomycetota bacterium | reverse complement strand
TCGTGGGTCCCGACATATGGCCGCGGCGAGCAGCCTCGTGAGGCTCGAACACTGCCTATGCGTCGTGGCCGACGACGAGCTCTACCTTGGAGTCTTCCCCGGTGAGGGCGACGGGCCTGGCTACGCGATCCAGATCCTCGACGGCGAGATGCCGGCCGACGACTCCGAACGGAAGACCGACAAGCCCGACCTGGAAGCCTGCGTGCTCCTGCCCGGTAACGAGTCCCACCCCCACGGCTCGATCCTGATACTCGGCTCCGGTTCCGGAGAGGCAAGGAACGCCGGCGCTCTGGTTCCCTTGACGGAGCCGGACCGTCCGTCCAACGAGCATCTGAAGGTGGATCTGTTGCCGCTCTTCAATGCTCTGAGGCAAGAGATCCACGGCCTGAACATCGAAGGAGCGGCGGTGCAGGGACCGTCGCTGTTCTTACTCCAACGTGGCGACGCGGCTGGGTCGAGGGATGCCCGCATCGAGCTGGACCTGGCTGCCGTACAACGCTCCCTGTTGAACGACAGAGCCATAGACCCGGGAGCGATCGTCGGCATCCGTACCTACGACCTCGGAGCGATCCGGGGGGTCCCTTTGACCTTCTCGGACATGTCCCCGCTCGAAGACGGCCGGATCGTGTTCTCTGCTTCGGCGGAGGACTCCAGTGGGTCGAGCGACGGAGCGATCGCCGGGTCGGCCCTCGGGGTCTTCGACACTACCGGGGACATCGCTTGGATCGAACCTGTCGAACTTCGAACGAAGATAGAGGGCTCGACGGCGCGTCTATCGTCCGATGGGATCGAAGTGCTGATGGTCATCGACGACGACAACCCGGACTCCCCTACCCCGCTGCTGGCCACTACCCTTCCGACCTATCCTTAGAACATGGGTGAACTCTCGGAGATAGAAACCGTTCTACGGCTGCTGGCGGCCGGTGCGCTGGGTGGAGCCATCGGTTTCGAACGGGAGTTCTCGGACCAACCCGCCGGCTTCCGCACCCACATCCTCGTGGCATTGGGCTCGGCGCTGTTCACCATGGTGGGTGCATACGGACTCCAGGACTTCTTCGACAGCGTGGAGGTTCGATACGACCCCACCCGGATCGCGGCCCAGATCGTGACGGGCATCGGTTTCCTTGGGGCCGGAGCCATCCTCCAGCGAGGGATCCGGGTCAGAGGACTCACGACGGCAGCGGCACTATGGGTCACCGCTGCGATCGGGATGGCAGCAGGTTTCGGGTACTGGACCGGCGCGGTAACGACCGCGGTGATCAGCCTGATCGCCCTTTATCTGTTGAAGCTCTTCCAGCGCAGGTATCTAAGGGTGATGAGAGGCAACGTTCACATGACGTTGGAAGCCGATCATGGGTTCAACCTGGCGCGCTTCGAGCAGACGCTTGCCGAGTCCGGCGCGGAGCTTCGGAAGATGTCCATGACCCGGACGGAGTACGGACATCAGGTCGCCGTCACTCTGTCCACCCTCGAAGGGGTTTCTCACAACGTCGTCGTCGAGAGCGTCTCGTCACTACCAGACGTCGACAAGGTGGACTGGCGCCTGGGCTGAGCGCGTGGGCTGAGCGCGTGGGCTAAGCGGTGATCTTCCGCCCGATCACCAGACGCTGGATCTGGTTCGTGCCCTCGACGATCTGCAGGCCCTTGGCCTCCCTCATCAGACGTTCCACCGGGTATTCAGTCACGTACCCATAGCCTCCGTGCAACTGCACGGCATCCGTCGTGACCCTCATAGCAACGTCAGAGCAGAAGAGCTTAGCTTGGGCGGCCTCCATCGAATAATCGTGGCCCTCATCGCGGAGCCGGGCGGCGTGCCTGTAAAGGGCTCGGCCGGCGGAGATCTGGGTGGCCATATCGGCCAACATGAATTGGATCGCCTGGTTGTGGTTGATCGGTCGTCCGAACTGTTCCCGGTCGGAAGTGAACCTCACCGCCTCATCGAACGCCCGCTGCGCCAGGCCTATCGAGCAAGCGGCGATGCCCAAGCGTCCCGAATCGAGGGAGGCCAGCGCGATGCGGAAGCCCTGCCCTTCATCGCCCACTCGGCGCCCTTCGGGCACGACGGCATCGTCAAGCGTCAGCATCCACGTGGGCGAAGACCTCCACCCCATCTTGTCTTCCTTCTTGGAGCCGCCGAACCCCGGCGTGCCCTTCTCGACGATGAACGCGGTGATGCCTTTGGAACCCTGGTCTCCCGTTCGAGCCATCACCAGGACGCAATCGGCCTCGTCACCGCGGGTGCAGAAGACCTTGGTGCCGCTAAGACGATAGACGTCGCCGTCCCGCACGGCCTTGGTCGAAAGCGCGGCGGCGTCCGATCCCGACTGTGGCTCGGAGAGCGAATACGCACCGAACCACTCCCCCGAGCAGAGCCGCGCCAGCACGTCTTTCTTAAGTGCGTCGCTCCCGAAGCCGTTCACCGCGAAGGCGCACAGCGTGTGGACGGACAATCCGATCGCGAACCCCAGATAGGCCCGTGCGATCTCCTCGACGACCGACAGGTACGACGAATATGCCATGCCCCCGCCCCCGTACTCCTCGGGGTAAGGGATACCGGTCAGCCCGAGCTCGGCGAGCTTCGCGTACAGATCCTTGGGATCCTCGCTGCGCTCCTCGTACTCGGGAGCGGCCGGCGCGAGGACCTCATCGGCGAACTCCCGCACCATCTGCAGCAGATCGCGTTCGTCTTCGTGGAGCAGTCGGAGATCCTGTGGCATGAACGCAGGATACGTTTCTTCGTCGAAATCTGGTCGCCATACAACCGTATTCTTCGGCGAAATGTGGTTGTTATAGAGCCGTTTCGCCGCGCAGAAAATCGTCGATCTCGGCGAGGAGGCGGTCCTTGGTCTCCTGAGGAGCGAAGGCGGCCCTGGCCCCTCTCCGCTGCAGCTCGGTCACGGCCTCCTCGTCGAGGCCGCAGAGCCTTCGGACGTGCTCTATCTCCTCCGTCAGCGTCGTGGAGAAGAACGGAGGGTCGTCGCTGTTCACGGTCACGTTGAGACCAGCCGCGTACATCGCCGGGAACGGATGATGCCCTAGATCCGGGAAGATGCCGAGGGCCACGTTCGAAGATGGACAGACCTCGACCATGGTCTGGTCCGAAACGAGGCGCTCGACCAGGCCGGGATCTTCGACCGAGGCCACACCGTGCCCGATCCGCTGCGCACCTAGGTCGTCGAGGGCCGCCAGGACGTTGGCCGGTGTCCCCGTCTCTCCGGCATGCACCGCGAGGCCCAGACCGAGCCGGTCCGCTGCATCCCTCAGCATCTTGAACTCGCGCTCGTGGACCGAGTTCTCGATCCCGGTCAAACCAAGTCCGACGATGGGGGCATCCGTCGCTTCGACCAACGCGATCATGTCGAGGGCATGCTGCGGCCCCATGTCCCTTACCGCATCCACTATGAGGTTGATCTCGAAACCTTCCTCCACCTGGGACAGTCCTCCGACGACCGCGTCCCACATCGCCTCGGGGTCCATCCCGTTACGAACATGGGTCAGGGCGGTGAAGGTCACCTCCGTGTACCTGACGTTCTGTGCCACCTGCGCTCGTGCGAAGTCGGCCGCTATCGTGCGCAGGTCCTCTGGATCCTGGACGAGTGCGCTCACCGCCAGGTAGACCCGCACGAAGTGTTCGAAATCATCGAACGGGTCGGGATACTCCCCTTCCACCAGGGGCAGCGAGGCCGGGTCCACCCCATGCCTCTCGGCCAGCTTGAGGGCGGTGGCGGCCCTGATCGTCCCCTCTAGGTGCACGTGCAGTTCGACCTTGGGCAATCTCGAGATATCTAGCATGTCGCCAACCATAGACCTCCGGCCCTTAGCATCTACAGAGGCGCAGCGAAGCACCGGAAACCCCCCGACGACAGGTGTGAGATGAGGATCGAAGATCGCCAAGGGGCCTCCATGCCCGAAGCGACCGTGACGGTTTCGGACGAAGAGCTGATCGATCTGCTCGAAGGTCTGGCCGACGTGGTCGAGAACAAGCGCGAGCACCTCCACTTCCAGCAGCTCGGAGGTCCGCAGCTGGTCGTTCGGCGCGCCCACGATGACGACGACGACCCACTAGGCCGGCAGGTGGACTGGTGGCTGGGGCCGGCCGTCCTGTTCGGGGCGATCTTCGTCATCATCGGCCTCGTCACAACTATCCGGTGGGCGGTGGGGCTCGTTTCATGATCGGCCTGAGAGACAGATCGCTGGAGAGGATGCGATCGTCGACCACCGACCCCTTCGACCTCCTCGTCATCGGTGGAGGTATCACCGGCGCGGGCATCGCTCTCGACGCGGCCTCACGAGGGGCATCCGTCGCTCTGGTCGAACGTCGGGACTTCGCCTCGGGCACGTCGAGCAAGTCATCCAAACTCGTCCACGGAGGTCTCCGCTACCTCGAACACTACGAATTCGGTCTGGTGCGGGAGGCTGCCCAGGAACGCGATCTGCTGCGGGTCCTCGCTCCCCAACTGGTGGAACCTGTCCCCTTCGTCCTCCCTATCAGCGACCGCTGGATGCGTGCGAAGTTCGGCGTTGGTCTGTGGGCCTACGACGCTCTTGCTTCGTTCAAGAACCTCCAGGTGCATCGCTACCTCGGCGTCGAGGAAACCGAGGCCGCGGTCCCCCCGCTCCCCAAGGGCAAGATCAAGGGCGGGTTCCTCTTCTACGACTGCAAGAACGATGACGTTCGCCTGGTGATGGAGGTCCTGGTACAAGCGGTCAGATTCGGAGCGATCGTAGCGAACCACTGTTCGGTGACGAACATCGATGCTTCTGCAGGAGGCTGCATCGTGTCCGTGGAGGACTCGGTCGAACACACACACTTCGAGATCCATGCGAAGCGCGTGATCAGCGCCGCGGGGGTCTGGGGAGACGCTATCGAGAAGCGCACCAACCCCGAAGCCGAAGCGCGTACCCGGCCCAGCAAAGGGATCCACCTATCGTTCCGGCGCGACAAGCTGCCGCTGCGACAGGAAGCTGCCTTCATCCCGGACGTGGACCGGCAGCGGATGCTGTTCGTTATCCCGTGGCTGGATACGGTGATAGTCGGCACGACCGACACGACCTACGAGGGCGACCTCGACTCCCCCTCGGTGGACGAGGACGATCGCCGCTACGTGCTGGATTCCGTCAATTCCGTCTTCGATCTCGGGTTGACCGACGACGACATCTCTGGAGCTTGGGCCGGTCTCCGACCCCTGGTGCAAGGGAAGGCAGGTTCGACGGCCGATCTGTCTCGCAACCACACGATCTACGACATCGCGCCCGGCGTCATAGGCATCACCGGCGGGAAGCTCACCACCTACCGGCGGATGGCCAAGGATGCGGTGGACCGCATCGCTCCCGATCTCGATCTGACGACGAAGTGCAAGACCGCGAGGATCCGGCTGGGCACCTCCGACATCGACGCGCTCAGGCTCGCAGTCGAACGCCGCGCAACGCGACTCGGCCTCGGCTCCGAGCAGGCCGCCAACCTGATCCGCTGCTACGGCGACAGAGCGATGCGCGTCCTGGACGTTGCCGAGTCCGAAGGGCTGAACCGGCCGCTGGTCCCGGGCGCACAACCCATCGCCGCCGAGGCGGCCTACTGCGCCCGTGCGGAGATGGCCGTCCATCTCACCGATGTGCTCTCGCGGCGGACCCGCCTGTCGCTCACCGACCCTGCGGCAGGGATCGGATCGAGGAGCGTCGCGGCCGAGGTGATGGCGACGGCACACGGCTGGGACACAAGCACCACCACAACCGAGGTCGAGGCACATCGACGGGCGGTGGAGGGCGAGCGAGGCCGTCCGTTGGGCGAGGAGCTGGCTCCGGAGACGTCCGATGAGGGTGCGGCGTGAGGATCGAGCGAGAGCCTCAGCTCATCAGATCTTTCGACAAGACGGCCATAACGACGCACTGTCTGGGTGACGCCGGTGGGGTTCCGATCCTCCTCTGCAACGCGGTTGGGGCCAACCTCGATCTGTGGGACCCCGTTCTAGACGGTCTCACCGAGGATCGCCGACTGATCTCGTGGGACATGCGTGGCATGTTCCAGTCCGGCCCCCCCTGCAGCGACCGGCTCGATGCCTGGGCGCACGCCCATGACGGCATCGACGCAGCCAAGGCGTGGGGGGCCGAACGCTTCCACGTCGTGGCGTGGAGCTCCGGGGGCCGCATCGCCCTGGAGCTGGCCACTCGCTTCCCGGAGCGGGTCGTGAGCCTGTCGTTGATCTGCGCGGGTTACGGGCACTCGCTCACCAGTCTGCTGAGGCTCGACCTGAGCGCATTGTTGCCCAGGGTCGCCGGGCTAACCCGCTACGTCGCGGCGCCCCTGCACGGCTTGTTGCGCAACCTGGTCCGACGCCCGGAGGTTGCGGGCTTGGTGCGTCAATCCGGAGCCATCGCCGGGACCGCCGACACCCAGGCCTTCGTCGCGTTCCTGCGCGGCCTGGCCGATATCGATCCGCGGTTGCTGTTCGAGACCTATCACGCGGTCTCAGGAGATGCCGCTCCGCAACTGCTGGCAGAGGTGATCGCGCCGACCCTTGTGATCGCCGGAGAACACGACCAGTTCACGTCGCGAGCGGTAACGACCGAGATCGTCGCGAGGATCGACGACGCCAAACTCGAGATCTACGAAGACGCCACCCACTACCTGCCGATCGAACATCCGGCGAAGCTGGCCCACGACCTGACGAGATTCTTCAAAGAGATCGAGAACCACTAGGCCTACAGGACACGGTCGTGGTCGATAGGTGCGTGAGCATCGGCAGCAATGCCAACCTTCCTTCTCCACGGCTCAGATCGACTAGATGAACCTTGGCCACTTTGCATCCCATGACTGATCGCGTCTAGTTCGAATGGTTCATCGACCTGGTCATTCGGCAAGCCCCACGGATCCGGTCTACTCCTCACTCAGGGGACCGCAATCGACTCTTGCTGTCCTGATGCTCTCCGGTTCTCCTGGAACGATGAGATCTTTCTCTCCCTCACCAAGAACGACATCTAACCGTCGAGCCGGATCTTGGCTCCCATCCTTCCTCGTCACGCGCAGGTAGCAGGTACGCATGCCGGGTCGGACCTTGTCACCATGTTCCCAAGCAACGCTGAAGGTCAATCGTGTCCCCCCAGCCTTACCCTGAGCATCCGAGTGGCTCTTGGATATCGGACCCGTGAACACGTATCCAGGGCCAGCTCGATATTGGCTGGAGCCACATATCCCATCTGCAGTTGTAGGCGGCCCTGAGACCCGGACCGTCATCGCCGGCGCTCGCGAGCCGTCCGTGGCATTGTCCAGTTCAAACGGTAAGCGGCCGACCTCCGCGCCAGATATATCCCGAAGAAAGACCTCACAGTCCACGTTGCCTGGATAAGTCCCCGATGCCCACCTCGCTATGAACGACACCTCCGCCAAGCTTGGATCCGGACCTGTGTCCTCCCTAGGATGATCATATGGATAGGAGATCTGGAATGACTCAAGCCCGTAAGCTGGTTGCGCGGCAGAAACGGGTGCATTCAGGTCACTCGTGAACACAGCACCAGATAGGGCACCCAGAACACCCCAGGCAAGGATCGGAAGGATCGTCCTCAGTGGCGAGTGCTTCAGCATCTTTTC
>JBKHYB010000061.1:0-7588 GCA_046565725.1 Actinomycetota bacterium | reverse complement strand
AGTACGGCGCCTCGGTCGACCGATGCCGCGACTTCCATCGAGGGGGCCGAGGTGACGAACACGCAAGCTGCACCGGACGCCGCGCATCTTTCCAGAGCGACCCGTCTGGCCTCGTAGCGGGGATTGCGGTCATCCTTGAAGGCGATGTTGGCTTCGTCTTCGATGACGATCAGGCCGAGTTCGGGTGCGGGTGCAAGAACGGCTCCGCGGCCCCCGACGCCGAGATGATGCCCCGCCGCCATCGCCAGCCATCCGGACGAACGAGTGGCATCGTCGACCGCCGAATCCAGCCGCGCTGCTTCCGGATAACGCTCGATCAACGCCCGGATGACCGGTGAGCCCCATCGGACCTCCGGCACGCAAACCAAAGCCTGACCGCGGCAAGCAGCGACGAGGTCTCCGATCAGAAGGCCTCGGTCGAGCGAAGGCGACGCCTGGACGATCCATATCCCGCCGGTACCGGCCGACAGGGCCCGAGCCAGGTCTTCCACGCTCGTGTACCCATCCAGGGCGGCGATCCCCGGAACGCCCAGCCGTTGCGGAACCACCTCGGGCTTCACCCTGACGCGCGGAGGAACGACGCGGCCGAAGGCCACCCCTCGGGGGCTCAGGTATCGACAGGCGAGGCCCTCCAAGACGTCGGGCATCGGAGGTGGCGCCAGTGGCCGGGCGACCACACTTCCCAGGATCGCCTCGAGTTCCTCTCCCTCGGCTCGCTCCGACACGGCGACGACGACGCCCCGCACCCGGCGCCCGCCCAGCGGGACCCGTACGAGGGACCCGACCGATACGTCGAGACCTTCGGGTACCTCGTAAGAGAAAGCTCGGTCCAAGGCCCAGGCCGGAACCAGGGGAACGACCTCGGCGACCCTCACGACTGCAGGAGCCGACCCTGGATCAGGTGCAGAGACGCTTGAGTTCGTCGGCCTTGTCGGTGTCTTCCCAGGTGAAATCCTTGTCGGCTCTACCGAAGTGACCGTAAGCAGCCGTGTTCCGGTAGATCGGACGTCTCAGGTCGAGATCGCGGATGATCGCTGCAGGCCGCAGATCGAACACCTCGTCGACCGCAGCGGCGATCTTCGCGGGATCCACCTGTTCGGTTCCGAAGGTTTCGTACAGGATCGACACCGGACGAGCCACGCCGATCGCATAAGCCACCTGCATCTCGAAACGCTCGGCCAGTCCAGCCGCCACCACGTTCTTGGCAACGTGACGAGCCGCGTACGCAGCCGACCGGTCCACCTTGGTCGGATCCTTCCCGGAGAAGGCACCTCCTCCGTGCCGGGCCATGCCCCCGTACGTATCGATGATGATCTTCCGTCCGGTAAGGCCGGTGTCGGCCCGTGGTCCGCCTATCTCGAAGACCCCCGTGGGGTTCACGAGGACCTTGAAGTCCGCGCAGTCGAGTTCGGCCGGCAGCAGTGGATCGATCACGTGTTGCACGAGGTCCGGCTTGAGAAGGGTTTCGATGTCGACGTTCGGCTGGTGCTGGGTGGAGACGACCACCGTCTGCAGCGTCTTCGGAACGCCCTTCTCGTAGCCGATGGTGACCTGGACCTTTCCGTCCGGGCGCAGGTACGGGAGTATCCCCGCCTTGCGCACCTCGGACAGGCGACGAGCCAGTCGGTGGGCGAGCCATATCGGCATGGGCATCAGATCGTCATTCTCGCTGCACGCGTATCCGAACATCATCCCCTGGTCGCCGGCACCCTGGGCATCGAGATCCACGTCTTCGTGCGCTCCGGTCCTCGACTCGAACGACGCGTCGACGCCGGTGGCGATGTCGGGGCTCTGCTCTTGGATGCAGACCGACACCCCGCACGTCTCGCCGTCGAAACCGATCTTGGACGAGGTGTACCCGATGTCGGTGATCGTTCGGCGAACCACCGCGGGCACGTCCACGTACGTGGTGGTGGTTATCTCGCCCCCGACCACGACAAGACCCGTGGTCAGCAAGGTCTCACATGCGACCCGGGCGAAGGGATCCTCGGCCAGTATCTCGTCGAGGATCGCGTCGGAGATCTGGTCGGCCATCTTGTCGGGATGGCCTTCGGTGACCGATTCCGAGGTGAATGGTGCAAGTCTGTCGGATGAGATCAAGGTCCCGCTCTCCCGCCCTTTCCGGTTAGCTCTACGAAGGCTCCATCCTAGTGGCAGGCCCGAGGGAGCACCGGCATATCAGCCGTGGAGCAGTTCGGCGACCCGGTCAAGGAGTCGCTTGGACAGGGCCAGCTTGGTCACCAGGCCCAGCCTCTCAACCCCATCCCTGGTGGCTATGACAGCCCGGTTCGTGGGCACCTCGAAGCCCGAATCGTGGACCCCGACCTGATTGGCCACGATGACGTCGGCCCCCTTGACCTTCAGCTTGTGCTCGGCCAGATGGACGAGGTCCTCTTCGTCCTCGACCGTCTCGGCAGCGAAGCCCACCAGAACCCCCCCGGCTTTCCTCAGGCTCGGGTCATGGCCCAGCTCCTTGAGGATGTCGGTGGTCGGCACCAGAACGATCTCCGGCACGCCTGCGTCCTTCTTCAGCTTGGCGGCGGCGCTGGCGTCCGGGCGGAAATCGGCCACGGCTGCGGCCTTGATGATCACGTCGGCCTCGTGAGCGTGTCCGAGCACGGCCCGGTGCATCTCCTCCGCGGACGAGGCCTTGACGACCTCGACCCCAACCGGTGGTCGCAGATGGGTAGAGCCGGAGACCAGGATGACCTTGGCTCCCCTGCGGGCAGCCTCCTCCGCCAGCACGTAGCCCATCCGGCCCGATGAATGGTTGCCTATGTAGCGGACCGGATCGATCGCTTCGCGCGTGCCGCCTGCGGTGATGAGGATCCGACGACCGTCGAGTTCGCTGGCACGGGTAAGGATCTCGGCAGCCTCGACCAGGATCTCCTCCGGCTCGACCATGCGTCCCACACCTTCGTCGCCGGAAGACAGCTCGCCGGCGACCGGCCCCAGGACGTAACTGCCCCTGCCGAGCAGAACGGCCATGTTGTGCTCCGTGGCCGGATTCATCCACATCTCGGTGTGCATCGCCGGAACCACCAGCACGGGGCAGGTGACGGTTAACAAGGTGGCCGACACGAGGTCATCGGCGAACCCTCCGGCGATCTTGGCGATGGTGTTGGCGGTGGCGGGAGCGACGATCGCCAGGTCTGCCCCCCGGGCAAGTTCCACGTGCGGAACGTCGGCCCCGTTCGAAGAGAAGAGATCGGTGGATACGGGGTTCCCGGTCAACGCTGCGAAGGTCTGGCGGCCCACGAAGCGCTCGGCCGATCTCGTCATGACGACCCGAACGTCGGCACCCAGTTTGGCCAGGTCTCGCGCGAGTTGAACGATCTTGTATGCGGCTATCCCGCCGGAGACGGCCAGAATGACTTTCTTACCGGCAAAGGATCGAGCCTGCTCTTCTCCTAACACCGGCGGTCCTCCGAAGGTCGACTACTTCGCGTCAGTGCGTTCGTACGAAACGAGCCCTTCGGCGACCTCTTGCATCGCTATCGAAAGCGGCTTGGGGGCTTGATCGGGTGAAAGCGGGATCTGAGGCGGGCTGAACTCGGCCACGCCCTCTCCGAGCTGCGAGAAGTACGAGTTGATCTGCCGGCTCCGCTTTGCGGTGAGGATCACCAGCGTGTACTTGGAGTCCACGCGCTCCAGCAGTGTTTCGATCTTGGGTTCGATCACAACGGGTTCCTTCCGAATGGCGCGATGAAGGGCGTACGACGCCTTCAACGCCGGCGCCGGCCCCGCTCTTCCTCTCCGATTATACGGAGAAGTTCGTCGGCCGCCTTCTCCACCTCGTCGTTGACCACTATGTGGTCGTATGAGCCCTTGGCCTTCACCTCGTCGTAGGCGGCCCTCACCCGCCGGGAGAGGGACTCGGTGTCCTCCGTGCCCCGGCCCCTCAGGCGCAGCACGAGATCGTCGAGGCTCGGAGGTTCGATGAACACCAGCACGGCGTCGGGCTTGGCACGCTTGGTGGCGATAGCGCCCTGGATATCGAGTTCCGCGATCACCGTTCGGCCGGACGCGAGGGCCTCTTCTACCGGTCCCCGGGGCGTTCCGTAGAGGTTGCCGTAGACCTCGGCCCACTCCAGCAGCTCCCCTCGGTCTCTCATCCCCAGGAACTCGGAGCGCGAGACGAAGCGGTAGTCGACGCCGTTGCGCTCCCCGCTCCGCGCCGGTCGCGTGGTGGCGGAAACGGACAGGACGATGTCCGGTCGCGACGTCAGTACCTGGCGGACGACGGTACCTTTCCCCGCGCCCGACGGACCGGAGACCACGATAAGAGGCACGTGCAGCGCAGCCTACCTACGCGCGAACTCGGCGAGCAGGTTCTCCCGCTGCTTCTGGCCGAGACCGCGGATCCGGCGCGAGTCCGAGATGTCGAGGCGCTCCATGATCTTTCGGGCGCGCACGCGCCCGACGCCGGGCAACGACTCGAGCACGGTCGAGACCTTCATCTTGCCCACGATGTCGTCGTGCGAGCGCTCCAGTAGTTCCTTGAGGCTCGTCCGACCGGATTTCAGTTGCTCCTTCAACTCGGCACGCTTACGACGCGCCTCAGCGGCCTTCTCGAGAGCCTGACGACGCTGCTCGTCAGAGAGCGGCGGAGGCAAGGGCATGGATGTTCCTCCTCTTGGACAGCTTCTTCGGCTACCGCGTGCACGGTCGCTGGCGTTCGTTCACCGCGCTCCGAGTCGATGCGGATTATAGGCCGGTCACGACCGAGCTCGGGCAGACGCGAAGACCGTTATAGCAGGTCAGGCACGTCGCGACCCCGGGTCGTCCAGGGGCAGGCCCTGCTCGCACAACGGACATCCTTCGGGGTCCCACGACTCCGCGTGAAGCGTCAGTAACGCTTTCAAAGGAGCTCCGATCTCGGAGCGCGCCGCATCGGCACGGTCGAGCAGCGCCCCCACACCGACGACCTCTCCCCCGGACCGTTGTACGAGATCCACGACCTCACGCGCCGATCCACCGGTCGTGACTACATCTTCTACAACGAGGACACGTTCCCCAGGTTCGATGCGGAAACCCCTTCTGAAGGTCATCTCGCCGTCGACCCTCTCCGCGAAGACGAAGCGTGCGTGGCCGGAAAGCGCAACACAGAATCCGAGCACGAGGGCGCCGATAGCCGGTGACGCCACGACATCGAAGCGTCGATCGAACATCTCGCCCAGGTGTTCTCCCAAGCTATGGGCGATCCCCGGATGCTCCAGCACGCGGAACTTCTGGGCGAAGAGGTTCGAATGTCTGCCGGACGACAGGCGGAAATGCCCCCTCATGACGGCCCCCTTCTCCTCGAGGACCTGATAGATCTCGGTCTGATTCACGAGATCTCCTCGACGATCCGGCGGGCTGCCTCCGCCGGGTCGGGAGCTTCCGTGATCGGACGGCCGATCACCAACACGTCTGCCCCGGCGGCAAGAGCCTCGCGCGGCGTCATGGTGCGGCGCTGGTCGCCAACGTCGGATCCCGACGGCCGGATGCCCGGGACCACGAGGAGCGGTCCTCCCCGATCGTGTGGTCCGAAACGAGCTCGGATCGCCTCCACCTCGAGGGCCGAGCAGACCAACCCATGAGCACCATTGCTCAGGGCTAGTTCGGCGAGCGTGAGGACCGCCTTCTCCGCCGGTGGGGTCATGCCGATCTCCGAGAGACCCGGGTCGTCCAGGCTCGTGAGGATCGTCACCGCGAGGATCGTCACGTCCCCGGCAGCATCGGCTGCGGCTTTCACCATCTCCGCCCCCCCGGACGCATGGATCGTGACCAGCGACGCCCCTGTGTCTGCAACCGCCCTGATAGCACCAGATACCTGAGCGGGGATGTCATGGAGCTTCAGGTCCAAGAACACAGGACGTTGCGCTGCTAAGGACGAGCTCAGGTAGGAGCCGAAGGAGACGAACGCCGTCAACCCGACCTTGAACATCCCCACGTGGTCCTGCGTCGCCGAAGCGAGGGTCGCTACGCGGTCGGGGTCGCGAGAATCCAGCGCGAGGCAGATGGGGTTCTTCAGAGAGAAACTCACACGTCCTCCAGTTTCACGGCCCCGACCAACTCGCCGAGATCGTCGACACCTTGCTCTTTCATGTATGCGGCGATCCCATCACGCACGTTCTTCGAAGCGCGCGGATCGTAGAAGTTCGCGGTGCCGACCGCCACCGCCGTTGCACCGGCGAGGATCATCTCTAAAGCATCCTGGGCCGTCGCTACGCCTCCTTGCCCGATGATCGGAACGGAGGGGAAAGCCCGGTGAACCTCATGGATCGCCCGCACGGCGATGGGGCGGATGGCGGGTCCCGAGAGACCCCCCATCGTTCCGGCCAGTTTCGGTCTGCGGCTCACCACATCGATGGACATGCCGAACACCGTATTGACGAGTGACAGTCCGTCCGCTCCCGCCTCCAGAGCCGCACCGGCGATCTCCGGCAAGGAGGTCACGTTGGGAGAGAGCTTGGGGAAGACGGGGATGCGGGGCAGGGCTTTCTTCACACCTTCTACGACCGCAGCGGTGGACGCCGTGGAGTGCGAGAACATGTTGTTACGGTCCTCGAGGTTGGGGCACGAGATGTTTATCTCGACGCCCGCTATACCCCGACCTCCCGTGCGGAGCTTGTCGGCGACTTTCACGAACTCGTCGACCGTGTTCCCGGCTATCGAGGCGAACACCGTTACGTTGCGTTTGAGCAACCACGGCAGGTCCTCGGTGATGAAGTGATCGACACCCTTGTTCTGGATGCCGATCGCGTTCAGCATCCCGGATGGGGTTTCGCACATGCGTGGGGTCGGTTTCCCCTTCCACGGAACGATCGTCATGGACTTAACGATCACTCCGCCGATGCGAGAGATGTCGACGAAGTTGGATGCCTCTCGTCCGGCCCCGAATGTCCCCGAAGCCACCATGACCGGATTCTTCAGCTCGATCGATCCAAGCTTCACCGATAGATCAGGAGCGGTCATCGGATCCTCTCATCTCAGTTGCCGGGTGGCGCATGCTCGTCCTCCGGCTCCTCGAAACCGAGTTGACGCGTCGCCTCTCCGGCAGGACTCAGCTCTTCCTGGTCGGCAGCGACGCTCTCGGTAGAACCGTTCCACACGATGTGCGCTCCGTTGAAGACCGGTCCTTCGGTACAGGAGCGGGCGTACACGATCTCGTCTGTTCCCGACTTGGTCTTGGCCGGTTTGTGCAAAGGCATGACGCAGGTCATGCACACGCCATAGCCACACGCCATCAGCTCTTCGACCGCGACCTGAACGGGGACCTTCTGCTCGGTTGCGATGCGCGTGACCGCCTCCAGCATCGGATGCGGGCCACATGTGTAGATGACCTCGGTATGGCACTTCTCCATCGTCTCGACAAGGATGTCGGTGACGCGGCCCTTATCGCCGGCGCTCCCGTCTTCGGTGGTTATGCGACACACCGATGCCAGCCGACGGGCGTCGATCTGGTTCAACAACAGTCCGGAGTCCCGCGCGCCGAGGATCACGTCTACGCGGTGTCCCTCGTTGCGGAGCTCGTCCGCCAGGAAGAACAGTGGTGCCGCCCCGATACCTCCGCCCACGAGCAAACAGTGAGCTCTGCGCTTGG
>JBKHYB010000060.1:0-7685 GCA_046565725.1 Actinomycetota bacterium | reverse complement strand
CCAGAAACCGGATCCGGCCTCTTGCGCCACCGGGACCTGGGTCGTCACGGCGCCGGCCGGCGCGGGCGCACCCGTGCTGAAGGGGTTGTCGGCCGGCGCCGGCTGCCACTGGCCGGTCTGCTCGTCGTAAACCAGGATCTCCAGACCGCGCTTGAACCACCAGCGGCCATCCCGCTCGAAAGGCTGTTCCTCGGGGATCGCCTCCGCGCCCGCGGGCTGGGCTGCCGGCGTTGCCTCCGGGGTGGCTTGTTCGGTAACGGTCTCCTGCACCGGAGGGCTGTAGGCCTCTTGAACCGGAGGGCTGTAGGCCTCCTGCACCGGGGCGGCCTGGACCGGTTGAGCGACCGGCTCGGACGCCTGCACGGGCTCGGCGGACGCTTGTGGGTGAGAGACGGGTTCGGCAGCAGGTTGTTCCACGGGCTGCGCTCGGTCGGTCTCCCCGGGTGCAGCCGAGGGCGAGCCGCCCGAGGCCAGCGTCTTGTTGATCTTGCCGAGCGCGCTGAGCACCAGCAGCAACACCAGTAGCAGCAGGGCACCAAGGCCCAGTGAGATCAGCTGGTAGGTCTCGGTGTCGATCATCACAACCCCTTCCTCGATGGCAACCCGGTGCCCATCATGCCGCAGATAGAACTGCCGGCGGAAGTATCGGGCTCCCGCCGGCAGTCCTTGAACGTTCTACGCAGCAGCAGGGGGTGCGACAGGGCCTGTCGCGGAAGCTTGGTTCTTGGTCATGAAGCCACCCGCCACCACGCCCAGGGCGAGGAGCGGACCGAGGAACATCAGGATGCCGCGACTGGTGTCGAGGTTCACCCCGCCGCCCAAGCCTTCGAAGTCGACGCCGGATAGATCTCCGGCGATCTCAGCGAAGTCCTTCGGACCTTGAAGGAACATGATCAACAGCAGTACGAACATCGCACCACCGAGGGCCATGTACAGGGTGGACGGATCGCTCGGCTCTCCTGCCGTCATCCGTCTGGCGAAGACCCCTACCGCCGCCAGGGCCGCAAGGACGATCAGCCAAGCGAATATCGCGGTGAAGGCATCACCGTCGATAAGGGCTGCGCCGGTGCTCTCGGACTGCTGAACCCCGAACAGGTCGATCTCGTAGCTGTACTTCCCCCACATCTTCAGGAAGGGCGTGATCAGCAGCAGGATCGCGCACACTCCCGCGAGCTTGTCGCCCGTTGTGGACTTGCTCAGCGTTATCACCTCCGGTTGTCCCTGCCGCCGCGCGGGGCGCGGTCGCTTCAGCAGGGGCTCTCTCCTAGTTCGAACGATAGCGAGCGCAATCGCACAAAGGAAGTACCTAAGCGAGCGGCGCCTCCGGCGCGGGTATCGTTGGCAGGCCGGAACCCCGGCGGATCGACGAACCATCCATCGCCTAAAGAGAGGTGGATCTTCCGGTGGCAGTGATCAAAACGATCGACCTGGTCGGCGTTTCGACCGAGTCGTGGAACGATGCCGCGAAGCAGGCACTGGCCGAGGCCGCCCGCACGATCCGGGGCATCATCGGGATGGACGTCCTCGACACCTCTTGTCATGTGGAGGACGGCGAGATCTCCGAATACCTAACGCACGTCCGGATCAAGTTCCGGATCGAGCGCTAAGGAAGGCCGAGATGCCTGGCACAGCTCTCGTCGGGATCCAGTGGGGCGATGAGGGCAAAGGCAAGGTCACGGACCTCCTCGCCTCCAACACCGACGTCGTGGTCCGTTACCAAGGCGGTAACAACGCCGGTCACACGATCGTGGTCGAAGGCGAGCGCTATGCCCTCCATCTGATCCCTACGGGCATCTTGTACCCGCATTGCGTCCCGGTGATCGGACCAGGCGTCGTCGTCAATCCGCAGGTGCTGATCGAGGAGATGGACGCGCTCGAGGGCCGCGGCGTGGATACCTCCAGGCTGAAACTCTCCGGCAACGCTCACCTGATCATGCCGTACCACTTGGAACTCGACCTCGTGACGGAGAGACGGCTCGGCAAGAACCGTCTGGGGACCACCAAGCGCGGCATCGGCCCCACGTATGCGGATAAGGCCTCCCGTATCGGGCTGCGCGTTCAGGATCTCCTGGATCCGAAGATCTTCCGGGAGAAGTTGGTGGTGGCGATGAAGGAGAAGAACCTCCTACTGACGCGCGTCTACGGCCGGCTTCCGCTCGATCCCGAAGCCGTAACCGAGCAGTACCTCGGCTACGCCGAGCGCCTGCGAGGTCACATCACCGATACCTCCCTGTACGTGCAGAAGGCACTCGACGCGAACAAGCGCGTGATGTTCGAAGGGGCTCAGGCAACGATGCTGGATCTGGATCACGGCACCTATCCCTTCGTCACCTCCTCCAACCCGATCTCAGGTGGCGCCTGTGCGGGTGCCGGCGTGGGTCCTAGGGACATCACTCAGATCATCGGGATCACCAAGTCGTACTGCACCAGGGTGGGATCAGGACCGTTCCCGAGCGAAGCCGATCCGGCCGATGCCGACATCCTGGTCGAGGCGGGTGGTGAGTACGGGACGACCACCGGCCGCAAGCGTCGCTGCGGTTGGTTCGACGCGGTGGCGGCGCGCTATGCGGCGCGGCTCAACACGCTTACGGAACTCGTCGTCACGAAGCTGGACGTCTTGTCCGAGTTCGAGACGATCAAGGTCTGCGTCGCCTACGACTACGAAGGTGAACGCTACGAAGAGTTCCCGCCCCATCAGACGATCTTCAACAAGTGCCGTCCGGTCTTCGAGGAGTTCCCCGGCTGGAAGGAAGACATCTCCGGCTGTCGGTCCCTGGATGAGTTGCCCAAGGCAGCCCGCAGCTACCTCGAGGCGATGGAACGTTTGGTCGGTACCCCCATCTCCTGGGCCTCGGTGGGACCGGGACGCGAAGCCGTGGTCAAGGTGGCCGAGGTACCTGCGTGAAGGTATTGGTGGTCGGTTCTGGGGGCCGCGAGCACGCGCTCGCCTGGCGTTTGGCGAATTCGCCCTCGGTTTCGCAGGTGATCTCGGCCCCCGGGAACCCGGGCATGGCCGAGCTGGGTGAGGTCGTCCCCGTCGATGCGGCCTCTCCCGAGTCGGTCGCCCAGGTCGCCGAGAGATTCGCCGCAGATCTCGTCGTCGTCGGCCCGGAGGCACCGCTGGTCGCCGGTGTGGGAGATCTGCTGCGCGAGAAGGGTTTCCCTGTGTTCGGTCCCGACGCCCCAGCGGCGCGCATCGAGGGGTCGAAGGCTTTCGCCAAACGACTGATGGTCGATGCGGGCGTTCCCACCGGCGCGGCCCGATCGTTCACGGAACTCGAACCGGCGATCGCCTACATAGACGAACTCGGTCCCCCTTACGTGATCAAAGCCGACGGACTGGCAGCGGGTAAGGGGGTCGTGGTCACATCCGATCGCGACGAGGCGATCGCGGCCCTGCGAGAACGACTCGTCGACAGAGCATTCGGGGATGCAGGGGCGACGGTTCTCATCGAGGAGTACCTGGACGGCCCGGAGGCCTCCCTGATCACCTTCTCGGATGGACGTAGCGTCGTCTGCTGCGAACCGGCCCAGGATTACAAGCGCATCTTCGACGGAGATCGGGGACCCAACACCGGGGGGATGGGTTCTTATTCGCCGGTCCCCGTGTGCCCACCCGAGGTCTCCGAACGGATCGTTCACGAGGTCCTTCGGCCGATCGTCGCCGAGATGGGCAGCCGGGGCACACCTTTCATCGGCGCCTTGTACGCCGGTCTCGCCCTCACCAAGCGCGGGGTGCGGGTCGTGGAGTTCAACGCTCGCTTCGGCGACCCCGAGACCCAAGCTCTCATGCCTCGTTTCGATTCAGACCTCGGTGAGGTCTGTTTCGCTGCCGCGACCGGGGAACTCGAAGGTGTGCGGCTAAGGTGGTCGAACAAGGCGTGCGTATCGGTCGTTCTGGCATCGGATGGCTACCCCGCGAGTCAGACTGTAGGGGTCGAGATCGCGGGTGTTCGCGAAGCCGGGTCCGTGCGTGATGCAGTGGTCTTCCATGCCGGGACCAAGCTGGACGGCCAGCGATTGGAGACCGCCGGAGGGCGCGTCCTCGCGGTTAGCGCCCTCGGGAACGATTTCTCGGAGGCCCGGAAGGTCGCTTACGAAGCAGCATCCATGATCAGGTTCGAAGGCAAGCAGATGCGCGGCGACATCGGCGAGCGCGCGATCGTCACTTAGGAAGGGAGAACATGGCACCGCTGGTTGGGATCGTGATGGGTAGTGATTCAGACCTCCCCGTGATGGAGAAGGCCGGGGCGGTCCTCGAACGCTTCGGCGTCGAGTACGAGATCGAGGTCATGTCGGCACACCGCAAGCCGGCCCGGGTGTCGGAGTACGCGTCGTCGGCCGTGGAGCGGGGATTGAAGGTGATCATCGCGGGGGCCGGTCTGGCTGCGCACCTTCCCGGTGTTGTTGCTGCGCACACGCCTCTTCCGGTCATCGGAGTGCCCCTGTACCAAGAGGGTCTCGCGGGAGCGGATGCCCTGTACTCCTGCGTGCAGATGCCTCCCGGCGTCCCGGTGGCCACCGTGGCGATCGGTGGGAGCAAGAACGCCGGGGTCCTCGCCGCCCAGATCGTCGCCACCGGTGACGAGGCTCTGGCGAGCAAGCTCGCCGACTTCAAAGCCGAGTTGGCCGAAGGCCTCAAGCTCTAACGTTTCCTAACAAGTTTTGACCCCCCTATAGGGGATGTTCTTGGCGCGGAATCCGGCGGTAGCTTCGCCAGGTGATGTTGAAGCGCATCTCGATCTGATCGTCGGGCCCGCGGTTCCGGGCTGCGAGCCATGCCCGGACCGCCGAGGCGCCCCGAGCCCGGCCCGACTGATCGGTCCGCCAGGTGAACGAGTAGATCCCCTCCTCGAGGCTGCGGATCAGATCGCGGTAGCTCCAAGAGGTGGCTTCGACCACGGGCGCGTGGACGTGGACGCTGAAGCCTCGAGCCTCCATCGCGCGGTCGAGGTCCGCCGGATCGTTCACACCGGGATGGGCATGAGGGATGCCTGCCGCCTCCGAGAAGATCACCGTCAGCGCTTTCCACTCGCCCACACCCCAGGAGCCGACGTCGACCAGGATCGGCCCGGATCCGGCGACCACGCGGGCGAGTTCATCCAGAACGGTCCCCCATTCGGAGATCAAGTGGAGCACGTGAACGCCGAAGGCGGCTTCGAACGACCCATCCGCGAAGGGCAGCCGGGCGGCATCGGCGACCGCCAGGGGTATCGGCTGCTTGCCTGCGTTGCGAACCAGGCGGGCGAGCATCGTTTCGGAGATGTCGATCCCGGTAACGTCCACACCCCGGCCGGCCAGGGGCAGGGCGAAGCGGCCGGTGCCGACCCCCACCTCCAAGGTGTGGCGCCCGCCCAGCTCCGAGGCTGCCGTGTCCAGCAACCTCTCCATGACCGGCGCCGACAGGGCACGGGTGCGGTCGTAGAACTCACTGGCCCGGTCGAACGATACGGAACCCTCCATCGCCCCACCCTTACCCCTCTTGGGACCCTGCGCTACCAAGTAGGATGCCGGGCGTGATCCCCAGATATAGCCGCGAAGAGATGGCGGCCATCTTCTCCGAGCGCGCGAAGTTCTCCCGCTGGTTAGAGGTGGAGATGCTCGCGGTGGAGGCCAGGGTCCGGCTCGGAGAAGTGCCGGTCGAGGACCTGACCGAGATCAAGGAGAAGGCGGCCTTCGATGTGGACCGGATCGCCGAGATAGAGGCGGTCCGCCACCACGACGTCGTCGCCTTCGTCGAGAACGTCAGAGAGAACGTCGGCGAGGCCGGACGTCACATCCATTACGGCATGACCTCATCAGACGTCCTGGACACGGCCACCGCGGTCGCACTGCGGGACGCAGGAGACCTCTTGGTGGAGGGCGTCGGCCGCCTCACCCAGACCGTGAAAGAGAAGGCGCTCGAACATCGCGACACGCTGTGCGTCGGTCGCACCCCTGGGATCCATGCCGAACCGACCACCTTCGGACTCAAGCTCGCCGGCTGGACCTTCGAGCTCGCCCGGGATCGCGAGCGTCTGCGACGCGCGCGCGATGTCGTTGCCGTCGGCAAGCTGAGCGGCGCCGTCGGCTCCTACTCGCAGCTCCCTCCCGACGTTGAGGCGTTCGTCTGTGAACGCCTCGGCCTCGAAGTGGAACCGGTCGCCACTCAGGTCACCGCCCGCGATCGTCATGCCGAGTTCCTGTCGGCGATCGCCGTTACGGGGGCAACCTTGGAGCGCATGGCACAGGAGATCCGCCACCTCCAGCGCACCGAGGTGAGGGAAGCCCGCGAGCCTTTCGCCGCAGGTCAGAAAGGGTCCAGCGCCATGCCCCACAAGCGCAACCCGATCATCTGCGAACGGATCTGCGGTCTGGCCCGTTTGCTGAGGGCGTTCGCCATGACGGGTTTCGAGAACGTTGCACTGTGGCACGAGCGGGACATCTCGCATTCCAGCGTCGAGCGCGTGACGTTCGCAGACGCCTGCACCTTGCTCGACTACATGATGGACAAGATGCGCTGGGTGGTAGACGGGCTAGTGGTGGATGCGGACCGGATGCTGGAGAACATGGAGGCATCCTTCGGTCTCGTCCATTCCCAGTCCGTCCTCACGGCGCTCCTGAGCAAGGGAACCCTCCAGCGCGAGCAGGCCTACGAGCTGGTTCAGCGCAGTGCCATGCGGGCCTGGGACGAGAAGGTTCACCTGCTCGAACTGCTGAAATCGGACCCCGAGGTCACTTCGATCCTCGAACCCGCGGAAATCGAAGGATGCTTCGACCCATCCCGTTATCTTGGACAGGTAGACACGATCTTCGAAAGGCTCGAGCGACTATGAGCGATCCCCAGCACGTCGGATCCGGCAAGGTCCGGGAACTCTTCGAGGTAGGCCACGACCAGCTACTGCTGGTGGCGTCCGATCGCATCAGCGCGTACGACGTGGTCCTCCCGCAGGCGATCCCCGACAAGGGGAAGGTCCTCACCGGTCTCACGCATCACTGGTTGGGCTTCACCGAGTCGATATGCCCCAACCACATGATCTCGATCAAGGCATCCGACATGCCCGACGTCGGGATGGAGGATCTGGCTGGTCGCTCGATGCTCTGCAAGAGGGCCGAACCCATCGCGATCGAGTTCGTGGTGCGCGGCTATCTGTCAGGTTCGGGCTGGAAGGAGTACCAGCAGACCGGCGAGGTGTGTGGCCATCGGCTGCCAGGTGGACTGGTGGAATCCGACAGACTGCCGGAGCCGATCCTCACGCCGGCCACAAAGGCCGTGACCGGCCACGACGAGAACATCACCTTTGCGCGCATGTGCGAGACGGTGGGGGAGGAGACCGCCGTGCGGCTGCGCGAGCTGAGCCTGGCCATCTACCGGCGCGGCCGCGAGATCGCGGCGCGCAGCGGTATCATCATCGCCGACACCAAGTTCGAGTGGGGCCGGCTGCCGTCCGGCGAACTGATCCTGATCGACGAGGTGCTGACGCCGGACTCGTCGCGCTTCTGGCCCGCGGACCAGTGGGCGCCCGGCCGGTCGCAGCCGTCCTACGACAAGCAGATCGTCCGCGACTGGCTCACCTCCCCGGCCAGCGGGTGGGACCGCTCCTCGGGGGAGGCGCCGCCGCCGCTGCCGCCGGAGGTCGTGGAGCGGACCCGGGCCCGCTACATCGAGGCCTACGAGCTGCTCACCGGCCGCACCTTCTGATCGC
>JBKHYB010000059.1:0-7747 GCA_046565725.1 Actinomycetota bacterium | reverse complement strand
TCGATCAGGTTCACCTCAGTCAGCAGGCGCACGGCCTTATCGAAGTGACCGTGGACGTCTCCGATGACCCAGCCTTGTGCCTGCATTCCCCCGACGTTACCCAAAGGCCGACGGATACAACTCCAGGGGCCGGTAGCGGAAAGGTGACCAACCGGTCAAGTTCGGGCGGTAGGCTGCATGCTTCCTCTGTCAGGCAGTCGCTGAGCTTCAAGGAGACCCACATGGCCGGCTCTATCGACCAGATCAGGGATGCGATCCTCAACGGCGCCCCTGCTGAAGACATCGCCAACCTCGAGATCCCGGAGTCCGTTAAGGCGGGCTTCGTCCGCAAGGACGAGGTGGACATGTTCGAAGGGATGGACTTCGCGGATAAGGACCCCCGCAAGTCGCTCCACGTGGACGACGTTCCGACACCTCCGCTGGGCCCGAACGAGGTCCTGATCGCCGTCATGGCGTCGGCGGTGAACTTCAACACGGTGTGGACCTCGATCTTCGAGCCCCTATCCACGTTCGCCTTCCTCGAGCGGTTCGGCCGTGAGGGCGAGCTCGGCGCGAGGCACAACCTCGACTATCACATCGTCGGTTCCGACGCCTCGGGTGTGGTGCTGAAGACCGGGCCGGGCGTGACGCGCTGGAAGCCGGGCGACGAGGTCACCGTGCACTGCAACTACGTCGACATGGAGGGCCCCGAGGGCCACAACGACTCGATGATCGACTCGCGCCAGCGGATCTGGGGCTTCGAGACCAACTTCGGGGGCTTCTCGGAGATCGCGATGGTCAAAGCGAACCAGCTGATGCCCAAGCCGAAGCACATGACCTGGGAAGAGGCGGCGTGTCTCGGCCTCGTGTCCTCGACCTCGTACCGGATGCTCGTCTCCCCCAACGGCGCCAACATGAAGCAGGGTGATGTGGTGCTGATCTGGGGCGCGACCGGGGGCCTCGGTGGGTTCGCCTGCCAGTACGTGCTGAACGGTGGCGGCATCCCCGTGGGCGTCGTGTCATCCGAGGAGAAGGTCAAGATCCTCAACGACATCGGCGTGGAAGCCGTGATCGACCGCAAGGCTGAGGGCTACAACTTCTGGGACGGGGACACCCCGAACATGGCCGAGCAGCGCCGCTTCGGCAAGAGGGTCCGGGAGCTCGTTGGTGAGGATCCCGACATCGTTTTCGAGCACCCCGGCAAGCAGACCTTCGCAACCTCGGTGTTCGTTGCCAAGAAGGGCGGAAAGATCGTGACCTGCGCATCTACCTCCGGGTACATGCACGTCTACGACAACCGTTACCTCTGGATGAACCTCAAAGACATCATCGGGAGCCACTTCGCCAACTACAAAGAGGCGTGGGAGGCCAACCGGCTCGCCTACCTCGGCAAGATCCACCCGATCCTGTCCAAGACCTTCCCGATGAGCGAGGCCGGAGAGGCTGCATATCAGGTCCACAAGAACCTGCACACGGGCAAGCTGGGCATCCTGGTGATGGCGCCCGAGGAGGGCATGGGCGTCTCGGACCCGGAGATGCGCGAGAAGCACAAGGACCAGATGGAGGCATTCCGCCACTTCGAGTAACGGCAAGCGCTAGGCGCTTCGTAGAAGATCTTCGCCTGATGAACGGCCCCCTCCACTCGGAGGGGGCCGTTCACATTCTTGCCACGTAAGGGAGGTATGAAGGGGCCGGCCTAGAAGGTCTAGGGTGACGAGGTAGGCATGGGGGCAGACGTCGCGACCTGGGCGGATGGCTGTAGCGGCACCAGTCAGCAAACGCATGAGCGGTCGGTCCTCCGAAGGAAGCTCGGTGTGGCCCACTGCTCGGACGGATCGCTGCTCAGCCATCCGCTCTTATCTCACTTCCGCCTATCCTCTGGAGATCCGACTTCGCTCTATGGGCGGCGCGATCAAGACCTTTCCAGGATTCCGCGCTCGGAACGTCCCCTATAGGGGGGTCAAAACTTGTTAGGAAACTTTGTAGATGAGGGCGTCGCCCTGGCCGCCTCCGCCGCAGAGGGCCGCGGCGCCGATGCCTCCGCCCCGGCGCTTGAGCTCGTGCAGCAGGGTGACCGTGATGCGGGCTCCGGTGCAGCCGATCGGGTGGCCGAGTGCGACCGCTCCCCCGTTCACGTTGACCTTTTCGGCAGCCGAGTCGTCGCCGTTGTAGAGCATCCGGGTGGCGTGCAGCGACACCGCAGCGAACGCCTCGTTGATCTCGAGGAGGTCGAGATCGTTCGGTGACAGACCGGCCTTCTTGAGTGCGGCCTGGATCGCCAGGGCCGGCACCGTGTGGAGATAAGGAGGAGCGTCGGCGCTCATGCCGTGAGCGACGATCTCGGCCAGAGGCTCCAAGCCGAGTTCTTCGGCCTTCTCGGCGCTCATGACCACGACCGCGGCTCCGCCGTTGCTGATCTGCGAGGCGTTGCCCGCGGTGATCGTTCCGTCCGACTGGAAGACCGGCTTCAACTTGCCGAGCGACTCGGCCGTGGTTCCCGGCCGGATCCCCTCATCGGTCTCGAAGACGATCGGGTCGCCCTTGCGTTGGGGGATCTCGAAGGGAACGATCTCGTCCTTGAAGCGCCCGGCCTCGGTGGCCTCCTGGGCGCGCTGGTGACTGCGGGCGGACCATTCGTCCTGGTCTTCCCGAGCGATCTTGAACTCTTTGTTGACGGTGTCGGATTGATCACCCATGTGCACGTGGTTGAACGCATCCCACAGTCCGTCGTGGATCATCGAGTCGATCAGCTTGCCGTCGCCCATGCGGTAACCGGTGCGGGCCTTCGGAAGCAGGTAGGGAGCCTGGTCCATCGACTCCATCCCGCCGGCCACGACGACCGACATCTCACCGGCTCGGATCAGCTGGTCGGCCAGGGCGATGGCATTGAGACCGGAGAGACAGACCTTGTTGATCGTGATCGCCGGAGTCTCCTTGGGGATCCCTCCCTTGAAGGCAGCCTGACGAGCGGTGATCTGACCGGTGCCCGCCTGGAGCACCTGGCCCATGATCACGTAATCGACCTGGGAGCCGGAGATGCCAGCGCGCTCGAGTGCGGCCTCTATGGCCTTGCCGCCGAGGTCTACGGCTGGCGTGCCGGCGATGGCACCGTTGAACTTGCCGATAGCGGTACGGGCTGCGGAAACGATCACGGATGGAGCCATGGGTGAAGCACTCCTTTCACGGACTGAAGTTGCCTCCAAACTACCGCCCCGAAGGCGGGGCGGTAGGACGGGACCGGGAAGGATTTCCGGGGAATGAAATGGTCGATATTCGACCAGATACCGGCGAGGAAACTGGATAGGGTTCTCGGATGCTTAGGAAGGTCGAACACATCGCACTGGCGGTCTCGGATCTCGAGGCCGCGATCGAGCACTATTCGAAGATCTGGGGCGTGGAGGTCTCGCACCGGGAGCGGGTTGAGGACCAGGGCGTCGAAGAGGCCATGCTGCCGGTCGGCGACACCTTCCTGCAGCTGCTCGGTCCCACCGGACCGGACACCACCGTCGGTAAGTTCATCGAGCGCCGAGGCGAGGGCTTGCACCACATCGCTTTCGAGGTCGACGACCTCGAGGGGGCGCTGGCGGAGCTGAAGGACAAGGGGGTTCCGTTGATCGACGAGGCACCCCGTAAGGGGGGCCGAGGCCACATGGTGGCGTTCGTGCATCCCAAGGGCAACCATGGTCTGCTCGTCGAGCTGATCCAGGCCCCCAAGCACTGACCGACGGCTCGGATCGGTAGCCGCCGCTTGCACCCGCAGCCCATTGTCTGAAGCCCTTCCTGCAGAAGCTCCGTCGCCGATCAAGCGGCCGGAGTTCCGCAACCTGCTCGCGATCTCGATCACGGTCGCGCTCGGCTTCGGCATGGTCATACCCGTCTTCCCGCTCTACGCGAAGAGCTTCGGGGTGAGCCTGGCCGCCGTGGGGCTGGTGCAGCTCGTGTTCGGCCTGACGCGGTTCTCCTTCGGTCTGGTCGGCGGTCTGGTCGTCGATCGCTTCGGCGAACGCTTCTGCACGATGGCGGGCTTGCTGATCGTCGCGGCCTCGTCTTACGCGGCCGGATTCTCGGTGACGTTCACGCAGTTCGTCTTCGCACGGGGCTTCGGAGGCGCAGGCTCGGCGTTGTTCATCGCAGGGCTGCATAACCGGATCCTTCGCATCATCGAGCCGAGCGCCATGGGGCGCGCCACCGGAGCGTTCCGTTCGAGCTTCCTGGTCGGGATCGGTGCAGGCCCGTTGCTCGGCGGGATCGTCGCCAAGAACTTCGGGCTCGCGGCACCGTTCCACTTCTATGCGACGGGGCTGTTGATCTCCACGGTCATCGCATACATCGTGATGGGTTCCAGGGTCGCCCCCCAGGTGTTGGTGGAGGAAGGCGGCGAGGCAGCCCCGGTCGAGCCGCCCCGACGATCTCCACTCGATGCCCTGCGCGCGGCCAAGCCGTTGTTCCGAGACTTCCGCTTCAACGTCGCTCTGTTGGCAACCTTCGTGTCGTGGTGGACGATCTCGGGGCCCGGGCAGGTAGTTGCAGCGCTGTTCGCCGAGGACCGGCTCGATTTCTCCGAGGATCAGATCGGGCTCGCCGTGACTCTGCTCTCCATAGGTGAGATCGTGGTGCTCTTCTTCGCCGGACGGGCCTCGGACAGGTACGGGCGGCGCGCAGTCCTCGTGCCCTCGCTGTTGATCGGGGCCGCGGCCACCGTGGCACTCGGTCAGATCGAGCCGTGGCCGCTCCTCTACTTCCCCCTGGCCGTGGTGATCGGCGCATCGATCGCGGCGGGCAGCACCGCCTCCGGAGGATTGATGGCAGACGCCCTCCCACCGGGCGGGTCGGGGGCAGCCGTGGGGGTCAACCAGATGGCCGGAGACCTGGGGTACCTGATCGCCCCGATCAGCACGTTATGGCTGGCCGAACAGGCCGGGTTCCCGATCGCCTACGTCTTCGGTGCCCTGCCCGCCGCCGTCGTTTTCCTCGTCGCGTTGCGGTTGCCCGCGAGGACGCTTGCTACCCACGGAGAGCCGGCGACGGTCGAACCCGATACCCACGTGGGATAGCGTCACAACCATGACCAGCAGCTACGAGAGTTCCGGGGTGCGCGGGCAAGGCGATGCGTTGTCCGCAGTGGTTCGACACCTCGGACCGACGATCTCCTACCCCGGTTTCGAGTCGCTCACGACGTTCGGGCACTACGCCAGCGTGATCAGGTTGACCGACGACCTGGCGATCGCGTTCTCGACCGACGGAGTGGGCTCGAAGACGATCATCGCCAGCAGGTTGGGTCGCTACGACACGATCGGCTTCGACTGCGTGGCGATGAACGTGAACGATGTGATCTGCGTGGGGGCACGGCCTATCGCGATGGTCGACTACCTCGGAGTGCACACACTCGAGGGGGGCCGGGCGGAGGAGATCCTGCGCGGTCTCGGTGCCGCCGCCAAGGAGGCCTCGATCGCGATCCCGGGAGGTGAGCTGGCCCAGCTGCCGGAGGTGATCGGCTCCGACGGAACGGTCCCCGGCGACGAGACGGCGTTCGACCTCGTCGGTGCATGCATCGGCACGCTCCACCCAGACGAGCTGGTACTGGGGGCCGACGTCCGCCCCGGAGATGTGCTGATAGGCATCGCCTCCTCCGGCATCCACAGCAACGGTCTGACGCTGGCGCGAAGGGTGCTTCTCGACCAGGCAGGCCTGGCACTGGACGAGCACGTTGCCGATCTGGGTCGCACGGTGGGCGAAGAGCTGCTCCAACCGACCGAGATATACGTTCGAGCGATGACCTCCCTGTGGGACCAAGGCATCAGACCTACGGGGATGGCTCACATCACGAGCGACGGGTTCACTAACCTCTGTCGCCTCGACAACCGTTCCGGCTACCGGATCACGGACCTCCCCGAGGTTCCGCCCGTGTTCCGTCTGATCGCCGAGCGTGGCGACATCGGGCCGGAGGAGATGTATCGGGTGTTCAACATGGGCATCGGATTCATCGCGATCGTCAGAGCCGACGAGGCCGATACCGCACTGCGGTTGATCGAGGGGGCCGGCTACAGCGCGTTGCGCATCGGAGAGGTCACTGAGGACGAGGGTGTCGTCGAACTTCAGCCGGTGCGGTTAAGAGGGACCTTGGTCGACGGCGAGAGCAGCTTCGAGAAGATCTAGCCCTGGTCCTCGTCGTCGTCGGACAACGGCAGGTTGCCCAGCGGAGACTCGTCTTCCTCGCCGCCGTCACCATCGCTGGGGCCATCACCCGAGTTGGGCGTCGGTGCCGGTGTGGGCGACTCGGTAGGTTCTTCCGAAGGTGAGGGCGAAGGCTTCTCGCTCGGCGAGGCTTCGTCCGATGGTTTGGGCGTCTCCTTGGTCTCTTCCTTGACCAACGCTAGGACGTCACCCGGAGTCTGCTGGATGCCGTCTCCGAGGACCTGAGCGACCGCCGTCAAGATCGCGGTGTGGACCTCGTCGAGCATGCTCGAAGGCACTCGCTCGGCAAGGAATCTACGGAGCCCGGCGGCGTCCATCGATTCGGTTAGACGTGCGAGCTTCTTGGCCTCGGCGTGGGTCAGACGGAGCTTGATCCCCGGACCCACCACCACGTCACGGAACCTGATCTGCTCGGAGCCACGCGTCTCGGCGCCTTGGGCCACCGACGCCTCTC
The DNA here is from genome assembly GCA_046565725.1 of Actinomycetota bacterium. Taxonomy (GTDB): domain Bacteria; phylum Actinomycetota; class CADDZG01; order CADDZG01; family WHSQ01; genus CALMBW01. Next base: position 1,119 of record JBKHYB010000059.1, on the reverse strand, counting down.
GCACGACCGGATCGTCGGACACCAGACTGCGCGCCAGCACGACCCCGAAAGCCGACACCATGAACATGGACCCCGAAAGGCCTGCGGTCGCGATCGCTTTCACCAGCTTCAACTTCAGGAGGCGGCGCTTGCGAACCTCACCCGCCACCTTGACCTCGTTGACGGTTTCGATCAGCGCGGCTTCCTCGGTTCGAACCTCGCGTTCCGCCTCGGCCATCAGCCGGTTCGCCTCTTCGACCTCACCTGCCCGTACCAGGGTGGCCGATAAGGTCATGGTCTCGTCGACGACCCGCTTCGTGCGGCGCGAGTAGCGGGTTGCGGACCGGGCCAGCTCGATGCGGGCCACCTCTTGGGCAGCGCGGTCGGCCGCCGACAGCTCATCGAGCTGGCGGTCGATCGCTCGCAGGAGACGCAAGGGCCGCAGATCCATACCTCTGAAGTTCTCCCTCGCCGGGGGGTCCCCTTCCCACGAAAGGGGGAAAAATGTCCGATTCATACCCCGGGCTTTAGTCCACAGTGGCGGGGGCCGACCCCGGCTAAGATGCGGCCACTATGGCTATCCAAGAGGAACCCACCAAGCGAATGATCGATGAGGCCATCGAGGGCCTCGAATCCCTCAGAGAGCAGGCTCGGACCGGCGGGGGGGCCGCCGCGATCGATAAACAGCACGATCGCGGAAAGCTGACCGCCCGCGAGCGGATCGAACGCCTCCTCGACAAGGATTCCTTCGTCGAGACCGACATGCTGGTCCGACACCGCAGCCACGGCTTCGGCATCGAGGACAAGCGCCCCCTCTCGGACGCGGTCGTGACCGGCTGGGGCACGATCGACGGGCGCAAGGTGTTCGTGTTCGCCCAGGACTTCACGGTCTTCGGCGGCAGCCTCGGTGAGGTGATGGGCGAGAAGATCTGCAAGATCATGGACCTCGCGCTGCAGACCGGCGCTCCCGTGATCGGTCTGAACGACTCCGGTGGGGCCCGCATCCAGGAAGGCGCATCGAGTCTTGCTGGTTACGGCTACATCTTCGATCGCAACGTTCGTTCCTCCGGTGTGATCCCTCAGATCTCCGCGATCATGGGGCCGTGCGCGGGTGGCGCCGTGTACTCCCCGGCCATGACG
>JBKHYB010000058.1:0-7765 GCA_046565725.1 Actinomycetota bacterium | reverse complement strand
CGCGACCGTTCCGATCTGGGATGCGCTCGACCGCCGGTGGGGCGAGCTGGTCCCTCTGGGGCTGATCGCCGCCACGATGGCCGTCGACCTGGTGCGGTTCCGCTACGGACATCCCGAGGTCGCCTGGTTCAACATGGTCTTCGTTTGGGGGGCCGCTCATCAGGTCGGCTGGTCGTGGCCTCGACTCCGAGATGCAACCCCCCGCTTCGGGCACGCTCTGATGCTGATCGGATTCATGGGTCTCATGGGCCTCACGAACATGGGTCTCTACCCGCGCTCGATGGTCGGAACCACCTCTGCCGCCGATCGCTTCTCGAACATGGGACCACCGACCCTGCCGATCGTGGCGTTGCTCATCTTCCAGGTCGGCCTCGTCATCGTGAACCGAGAGCGCATACTCGGGTTCGCCGAAGGACCCCGGGTGGCTCGGTTCGTCACCTGGCTGTCGGCCAACGCGATGCCTTTGTTCCTCTGGCACTCGGTCGGCTTCGCGATCTTCTACGGTTTGATGCGCTTCTCGATCGGTGTGCCGGGCGAACCCAGCTTCGAGTGGTGGATCACGCGGCCCCTATGGTTGATCGGCCCCCTCGCGCTGACGGTGCCGCTGCTGGCGCTGACGCGTTGGACGCGCCCCAAGGACTGAATCCGTGTCACTCGCGATCGGTATCTCGCTGCTGCTGGTCGCCTACAACAACACGATCAACCTCTGGCGGCCATTCCATTCCTGGGCCTACGTCCCGTGCAACCTTGCGCTCACCCTCGTGCTCGTTGCGGTCGCACCTCGTCCCGCGCCTATAGGAGATGCAACCGATGCGCTGCTGGGGGCCGCGGTGGTCCTGCCGGTAGCGATCGCACTGCTACTGATCTCGAGATCGCAGTGGCGCATGAAGATCGTCGATGAACGCGTTGCCGGACTGAGTGGAGGGGCACTCGCCTACCACACGCTGTTGAGGATCCCAGTGGGCACCGGCGTAACCGAGGAGATCGCGTTCCGGGGTGTGCTGTTCGATGCGTGGCTGGTTGCCGGACTCTCGACGTCATCAGCGACCCTCGCCGCTTCCGTGGCGTTCGGGCTATGGCACGTCGCTCCGACGCTCGTCGGCCTGAAGATGAACGACCCCGAAACGACACGACAGAAGGCGTGGCTGGCCGTCGCCGGTGCGGTCGTCGCAACCACCGTGGTGGGACTGGCGTTCACGTGGCTACGCCTGCGCACCGATAGCTTGCTGGCTCCTATCGTGGTGCATGCGGGGGTGAACTCGGTGGCCGCGTTCGCGTCGGCGAAGGCTGCTCAGGGTCGGCCGGCGCTCTGAACGTACGAGGACCAGGGGCACCATTGCTGACCTTTCCAGTCGTCGAGGTTCTCTTCGACGTACTCGGGCGACGCGTCGCAGACCTCCATGAAGACCTCGCCGGTCACGATCGAGCCCGGCCCCATGTGGAACGACCAGTCCGGGTTGTAACGGTGCTTCCCTCTCCGGACGACCCCGGACACGATCAAGGTCTTGTCCTCGGCCTCGGCCTCAGCCCGGAGCTGGTCGATCACCTCGGGGATGTGCGTGAAGAGCGAGAACGTAACGTCGCGGCCCTCGAACCCCAGCGTGAAGAACTCGCCTATCGAGAAGGGTTGTGAGAAGGTCCCGCCTGACGTTTCGACGCGCACTTTGTAGCGAGCGGGGTCCACCAGGTCGGGGGGCGAGACGTCGGGCCGGGAGCAGTCGCCCGAACAGGTGCCTCTCCATTGGTCCCAGGCCCACGTGAACGTCCTGCCGGGTCGCAGTCTCTTGACCTCCGAGAACCTGTACGCCGCGACGACGGTCCCGTCCGCTCGGTCGATCACCTCGATGGGAGAACGCACGTGCAAAGACCGAGCACCGGTGTTCTTCACCGAGATGTTCACGATCTCCCCGGAGCGGTAGCGGACCATATCGGTCGTCAACTGCGCCGGCGCGGCCCCCGAAGGCGCGGCCCCCAGCACGATCGATAACGCCATCACGAGTGCTATCCGGATCTTCATCTCACCGCCCCTTCCGACCGTTGGAGCTTAGCTTCGTCTAGGTGAGAGCGAGCATCCCGATGCCTCGCCTTCAAGATGGGCAGCGAAGTGAGCCCGCGACGCAGCGCGGTGGGCAGGGAGCAGTCATCTCGTAGGCGACAGGGCTTCAAACGCGCCACCCCAACTGCTAGCGTGAAGCCTGCGGCGGAGGAGGAGGCCTGATGCTCGTCGACCTGACCGCAACCAAGGGGCTGGAGGATCTCGCCTCGTTCCCCTTCGTGGAAGCCCTCTTCGGCCGCCGGTCGCGGCGCTTCGCCATGGGGGCCGAGATCCCCGACGGGCCGCTCGCCTACCGGTCGAAGCACGCACCGATGCCGTTGTCGGACCTCGAACGGATGCTGGTGCTCAGCGCCATGGGCGGAACCACAGGTTGGCACTACGCGATAACGCGCAACGAGCACTACGCCCCTCACGTGTCGAGCTACTCCGCCGCTGCGGCCGGGCGAACGTTCCCTTCGGCGGCGGGATTCCACACCGCCGAACTCTTCTTCACCGATGACTCGGGCACGTACTTCTTCCCCACCCGGGACGCCGGGGCACAGGTCGACCCGTCGACTGAGGAGGTCACGGCGGAGCTCATGGTCGAACGGCACGTGAAACTGATCCGCAGGTTGGACGACCGGAGGATCTACCTTCCGCCACGGGAGCCGTACCTCGAGGGTCACAACACCTGGTGCGTCAACGTCCCCGGTTCGTTACTCGTCATCCCGGTTGCCGACATCGCGCAACACATGTTGGCCATCCTGTGCTTCCTCGTCCAGAACGGACATGCGATCTACGACGACATCAACGACCGGCCTATCCCCGGCCTTGAAGGGTTCTCCGGGCTCGTGGATGTCGTAGAGCCTTACCCCCTCACCTTCGTCGAGCAGTACGCGCTGACCGAGGCGACCGCTGAACTCGTGACCTCCTGCTACGCAGGCGTGTTGATGCTCCAAGCCATGGGGCTCGGCGGATGGATGTTCGACGGTATCGATCGCTTCACGATGTTGGGGGCCTCGGGCGATCCCGAAGTACCGGGGCTCGGCTTCCGCTACGACGAGGACGAGCGATGGTCGACTCCCAACCCGACGGGGCGGCAAGGAGTATTCGAGGCTTACTGCCCGCCTCACTATGTCGACATGGCAGCGGCGGTCGAAGCGTTCGCCGAGCGTAAGTTCGGTACCGGTGGACCGTACAACCGCGATACACCGGGAGCGTGGAGCGACAGTCCGGGGTTCCGCGGCAGCGCTCAGGTCCACGACGACGAGTTCAAAGCGTGTGTGTCGCTGCAGGCCCAGTACATCTTCGACACCTTCGGCAAGTTCCCGGGCACGGTTCCCACGCTGTTCATCCTCAACTACGTCCAGGCGCATCACCTCGACCTGGATTTCTACGACCACTTCTTCAAGCCTGGGGCCTACCTGAGGACCCACGCGACCCACACGGACAAGTGGCACGCAACCTCTGACTAGATCCACGGTTGGTCCGGGTTCCGGGAGAACCTTCTCCGAAACCCGGACAAATCGTCCAATCATCTCTGGACACTTCGAGGGTCTCTCGCCCTTGTAGGAAGCCCGCTTCGTCCTTACTATCCCCCGCCGGAAGGGGCCGGGAGGGGATCAGTGCTGATGCTGCTCGAACCTCCCTGCCCGAAGGGGCGGTACCTGAGGGGGAGGTTCGATGGAACCCAGCAGACGCAGATCCGTCATCGTCGCGGGGGCGATGGCACTGGTGGTTGGACTCGCTCCGGCGAGCATGAGCCAACCGGAGCGCTCACCGAACGGTGATCCGTCACGTGGTGGGCCAGCACCGGTGATGGGTACGGAAGACCGGGGCGCGATCCGGGATCGGTACGTCGTCGTGTTCGAGAAGGATGCACGGCCCGGAGCCGAGAACGCCGCAGCCGACCAGGCCAGGAGCCGCGGAGCGGCGGTCCACTACCGCTACGAGCATGCGCTGCGAGGCTTCGCGGCAACGCTCACGCCTCAAGCGCTCGAGGGTCTGCGCAACAACCCAGAGGTTGCCTATATCGAGGCCGATGAGGTGGTGACCATCTCAGAGGTTCAGTCGCCGGCTACCTGGGGGCTCGACCGGATCGACCAGAGGGCACTGCCACTCAACAACAGCTACACCTACACGGCAACGGGCAGCGGCGTCACTTCCTACATCATCGACACCGGGATCCGCTTCTCGCACACCAACTTCGGGGGCCGTGCCGTGAGCGGCTACGACGCCGTCGACGGTGGGTCGGCGGATGACTGCAACGGTCACGGGACCCACGTTGCGGGGACCGTTGGCAGCACAACCTACGGCGTTGCGAAAGCCACGCGCCTCGTGGGCGTGAGGGTGCTCGATTGTGCAGGTAGCGGCACCAACTCGGGCGTGATAGCCGGGGTCGATTGGGTGACCGGGAATCACGCAGCCGGACAGCCGGCCGTGGCCAACATGAGTCTCGGAGGCGGCGCCAACACCTCCCTCGACAACGCGGTCACGAACTCGATCAACGATGGGGTCACCTACGTGGTGGCCGCTGGCAACTCCAACGCGAACGCGTGCAACGAGTCGCCCGCTCGCGTGGGGGCCGCGATCACCGTCGGCTCGACGACCTCTAGCGATGCCCGCTCGTCATTCTCGAACTACGGTTCGTGCTTGGACCTGTTCGCTCCGGGCTCTTCGATCACATCTACATGGCACACGAGCGACACCGCGACGAACACGATCAGTGGAACGTCTATGGCGGCACCTCATGTGGCCGGCGTGGCAGCTTTGTACCTACAGGGCAACACGTCTGCCTCGCCGTCAACGGTGCGCAACGCGATCGTCAACTCGGCGACGCCGAACGTCGTAACAAGCCCTGGCAGCGGCTCTCCGAACCTCCTGCTGTACTCGCTGCTGACCGCGCCGCCACCTCCGTCGACCGGATGCTCTCTGCCGGAGAGCTACAGCGGATCGCTGGCAGGTACCGGCGACTACGACTACCAGCCGAACGGCACCTATTACTACTCGTCGGTTTCCGGTACACACAAGGGCTGCCTGCGAGGACCGTCATCGGGAGCGGACTTCGACCTGTACCTATACAAGTGGAACGGGTCCGCGTGGGTCATAGTCGCCCGCAGCGAGTCGGCAACCTCGAACGAGGACATCTCGTACAGCGGCACCTCCGGCTACTACATGTGGGAGATCTACTCGTACAGCGGTAGCGGCTCGTACACCTTCGGCATGCAACGTCCTTAACCCGAAGCGGATAGCAGACAGGCCCCCGGTACCGGGGGCCTGTCTCGCGTCCCAAGGCCTTGTGCTGACCCACCGCTTGACATACCGTCCCTCTCATAGGTCGTCAGGGGACGGCCACTGGGCGGAAGGACGATCCATGGCACGACGGACGAAAGTCATCGCGGGCGCGCTAACGGCAGCGGTGACTGCTCTGGTTGGTGGGCTGGCACTTCCAGCATCGACGCAGGCTCCGGCGGAAAGGGTGACCCTGACCTTCTTCGACGCGAACGGCGATGACTTCGACAAGAACATCGATGTCAAGCCCACCGGCGAATTCAGCCCCGGCGACAGCGCGGTGATCTGGTCCAAGCTGCTCGATCCAGAAACCTGCGAACGGGTCGGTTCGTTCAACCTGAACTTCCAGTTCGTGAAGCCGATCGGCAAGGAGGATGGTTGGATCCGGGTTCACGGCGCGGGCGTCCTCGACGACGGCGACGTCTACTTCGATCTAACGGGGAAGTTCTCGGACCTCCAAGCCGGGCTGGACGGAGGCGTGACCGGCGGGAGTGGTGCCTACAAGGACGTCACCGGCGAGATCCTGGTCAACGAGACGAGGATGTGCGAAAAGCGCGGTGCTCTGATCACGCTCGACATGCTTCTCTAGTTATAGGCATCTCGAACGGCCCCCGGGGAACCCGGGGGCCGTTCTCGCGTCGGGGAATAGGGAATCCTCCTGATGCGCGGATGGGCTTGCTCCCCTAACTTGGTCCGGACTGGAAGGGCGAAGGGGCCCGAAGGGCAACAGGGAGGACTCATGACTGCAACCATGCCGGGGACGACCGGAGCGTCGGATGTCGAACTCAAGACGAAGCACCGAGCGATGTGGGCCAGCGGTGATTACCCGCAGATCGCGACCGACATCACCGAGCCTCTGGGGTCCGTGCTCGTCGAAGCCAGCGGGGTGGAGCGAGGGGACCGGGTGCTGGATGTTGCGGCCGGGACGGGCAACGTTGCGATCGCAGCCGCCAAAGCCGGAGCCCACGTTGTCGCTTCCGACCTGACCCCAGAGTTGTTCGAGAGCGGGCGACTGAGAGCCATCGAGCACGGCGTCATCCTGGAGTGGCATGAGGGCGACGCTGAGGCGCTGCCTTATGGGGATGGCCACTTCGACAAGGTGTTGTCCTGCGTGGGTGTCATGTTCGCTCCTCATCACGACCGGAGCGCCGATGAACTGCTGCGGGTGTGTCGGCGCGGAGGAACGATCGGACTCATCAACTGGACGCCCGAGGGTTTCATCGGACAGATGTTCGCGACGATGAAGCCGTACGCGCCGCCCGCTCCTCCAGGAGCACAACCCCCGCCGCTGTGGGGAGATCTCGATCACCTAGGTTCCCTGTTCGGCGACCGGGTCACGCAGGTGGATGCCCACCGACGTTCGCTCGGTATCGGGATCTTCCGCTCGGCAGAGGCCTTCCGCGACTACTTCAAGGAGAATTACGGGCCGACGATCGCCATCTATAAGTACATCGCTGCCGACCCCGAAAGGGTGGCCGCACTCGACGAAGACCTCGTGCGATTGGCAGAGAGGTTCAACGTCGGCTCCGACGGATTCGCGATGGAGTGGGAGTACCTCCTCTACACCGCCAAGAAGGCTTGAGCGCGTTACTCCTCTAAGGGCCCGGTCATGTCGGCCGGGTCCACCCACGCGTCGAAATCTTCAGGGGTGACGTAACCGAGCTCCGAGGCCGACTCCTTCAAGCTCTTGTCCTCGCGGTAGGCCTTGAGGGCGATCTCCGCCGCCTTCTCGTAACCGATGTGCGGATTCAGGGCCGTAACGAGCATCAACGAGTTCTGCAGGTGCTCGTCGATCATCTTGTGATTGGGCTCGATACCAACCGCACAGTGTTCGTCGAAAGCCCGACATGCGTCGCCGAGCAGCGATGCGGACTCGAGCACGTTGTGGAGCATCACCGGCTTGTAAACGTTGAGTTGGAAGGCTCCCTGGGAACCGGCGAAGGCGACGGCTGCGTCGTTACCGAAGACGTGCACGCACACCATCGTCATCGCCTCCGACTGTGTCGGGTTGATCTTGCCGGGCATGATGGACGAGCCGGGTTCGTTCTCCGGGATCTTCAACTCGGCGATACCCGCACGGGGTCCCATGGCGTAGTACCGGATGTCGTTGGCGATCTTGAAAAGCGCCATCGCCAGCGTTCGGATCGCTGCCGATGCGTCGACCATGGCGTCGTGAGCGCTGAGGGCGGCGAACTTGTTCTCGGCCGCCCGGAAGGGGTAGCCGGTCTCCCTCTCGAGATGCTCCGCAACCTTGTCTCCGAAGCGAGGGTGCGCGTTCAAACCGGTCCCGACCGCGGTGCCTCCGATGGCGAGTTCGCATATCCCAGGCAGGGCGCGTTTGACCGTCTCGGACGCTTGGTCCAGTTGCGCCACCCATCCCGAGAAGACCTGAGAGAGCCGCACGGGGGTCGCATCTTGGAGGTGCGTGCGCCCGACCAT
>JBKHYB010000057.1:0-7779 GCA_046565725.1 Actinomycetota bacterium | reverse complement strand
TCACGTCTCCGAGGAAACCTTGGCGCGCGAGCGCGAGCACGTTGGTCATCGGGTTGAAACGGGCCACATCGTGCAGCCAGCCATCGATGAGGTGAAGCGGCATCTGTGCCGTCGAGAGGAATATCGCAAGGAACAATCCGCTCTGCATGACCGGTGCGACCTGCATGGTCTTGAAGCGGATCGCCAGACCGAACGCCCAGGCCCCCGCGATCAGTGCGATCGCCAACACCGCCCCCGCGTAGGAGAGCCATCCAACCACCCCGGCCTGGATCCGTGCGGCGCTGACCAGCGTTACGAGACTGAGCAAGGTGAGAGGTAGGAAACCTCGCAGTACCGACCCGATCAGGGGCCCGCCGACGAGAGCGAACCGGGGCACCGGGCTAAGCAGGAACCGGTCGAAGAACCCGTTCTCGAGATCGCGCGCCACCCCGAGTCCCGTCGTGATCCCTGCGAAGGCACCACCCTGGAGCGTCGCCATCGGTACGAACCAGTTCAGGATCTCCTCGGTAGGGAAGCCCGGCAGCAGGGCCAACCCTGCGAACTGGCCCCCGAACGAGATCACCAGGAACACCGGCATGATCAGCGAGGGGAAGAAGGTCGAGGGGACGCGCGGGATCAGGCGGATGCTCCGCAGGGCCAGCTCCCAAGAGACGCGAAGAGCAGTGGTCACCATCCCTCCTATCCGTGCGTCGCCGTCAGGCGGCGGTCCAAGGCTCGTAGCGCGAGCGCGACCCCGAAGGCGAAGATCCCGAGAGCGATCGCTACCGAGGACACCCATTCGGACACGCTCAACGCGGCGATCACCTGATGCCGAAGACCCTCGACGAGATGGGAAAGGGGATTGAGGGTCGCGACGTTCTCGAACCAACCGGACATCAGTTGTCGCGGGAAGAAGGCGCTAGAGAAGAACAGGAACACGAAGATCAAAGGGAACGATCCCTGCACCGCTTCGGAGGAACCGGTCCGCAGGCCCATGCTCACCGTTACGGAGCCAACCCCGGCCGCGAGGATCGAGGCCGCCACCGCGATCATCACCATCGATACGAGTCCGCCCTCTATGTCCACGCCGACCAACAGGCCGAGAGTCAGGAATACGAGTGCTTGCACGAACCCGAGAGTTGCGGCACCTCCGATGCGACCGACGACGATCGCCGTTCTCGATACCGGGGATGCCACCAACCGCTCGAAGAATCCGCCTTCGATGTCTTTGGCCATGTCGGTTCCTGCCGCAACGGCTCCGAACAGGATGCCCTGAACGATCGTTGCGGTGATCCCGAACTGAAGGAACGAATCGACCGGCGGGAATCCCGGGATGTCGGTCGCCTTGCCGAGGGCTCCCGCGCTCATCGAGAGGAAGATCAACGGGAACACGATCGAGGGTGCCACCGTGGCGGGCTGACGGAAGGTGTTGACGATCGAGCGCCGCGTCAGAGCGCCGAGGTGGTCGAGATTCATCCGACCTCTTCCATCTCGGGCGGGCCCTCCTCGGCCCCCTCGAGCCTCCGCCCCGTCGCCTTCTGGAACACATCGTCAAGGGTGGGAACGTGTAGCTCGAGACCCTCGATCGCGATGCCCGCGTCGTCGAGCGCCCTGGACACCGCTCCCACCTTCGATGCTCCGCCGGACAGCCGAACGGTTAGGTAGCCGTCGGCGTCGGGGATCTGAGAGCCGTGCTGCGTCAGGATCGCGAGGGCCGAGTCCCGGTCGGCCTCGGCGGCCAGAGCGACCCGCAGCGAAGGGCCGCCCACCTCTGCTTTCAACCGGGCCGGCGTTCCCTCGGCGACGATGCGGCCGTTGTCGATGATCGCGATCCGTCCGGCCAACTGGTCGGCTTCCTCCAGGTACTGCGTGGTGAGGAAGACCGTGGTGCCGAACCGGCGGTTCAGGTTGCGAACCTCATCCCAGAGCGCGGCCCGGGAGTTCGGGTCGAGGCCCGTCGTGGGCTCGTCGAGGAACAGCACGCGCGGCTCGTGAACGAGGGCCAGGGCCAGGTCGAGCCTCCTCCGCATCCCGCCCGAGTAGGTGCCCACGCGCCGGTCTGCTGCCTTGGTCAGGCCGACGAGATGGAGCAGTCTCTCCTCTCGCTCCGGAACCTCGCGCTTCGCGATCCCGTGAAGAACGGCCTGGAGGTGGATGAGTTCACGCCCGGTCATCAACGGGTCGATGGCCGCGTCTTGAAGGGCTACTCCGATCGAACGCCGGACCTGGTCGGATGCCGCAACCACGTCATAGCCCGCGACCGTTGCCGAACCGGCCGTCGGGCGAAGTAGCGTCGTAAGCATCCGTACCGTCGTCGACTTGCCCGCCCCGTTCGGGCCGAGGAAACCGAAGATCTCACCTTCCCCGATGGAGAGGTCGATCCCGGCGACGGCCTCGACGTCGCCGAAGCGACGGACGAGTCCGCTGGCGGTTACGTGGGCGTTGCTCGACTGCAAGGAGCCTCCTGGGTTCTAGACCTGTTCAGATGAACAGCGGCCGACACGGCATTCTTCCAAAGGGACGCCGGTGGGACCAACGGCCCTGCTTCGGTCCGGAAAACGAAGACCCGGCCCCAGGGAGTAGGGGCCGGGTCCCGTAAGGCGGTCGACCGCAGGTCGCGGGTCCTGCTGGCCTCCGCTCTAGGAGTTCCGTTGTGATGAGTTTGACGCCGCGGATCCCGCAAAGGTTGCTCCATCTGACGGATTTCTGGTTGCTCGAGGGTTAGGCCGTCACGTATCTGGTATGCAGTCGGTGGATGCGTAGCAAGCACGGCGACCTGGAGGGGGTGTCGGTAACTTGCATCGGGCGGCGGGGCAGGTGAAGGTCTGTCTGGGCGCGTCCACCACACTGCTGCTCTCTGCCTGCGAAGGCGAAGGATCCATCCTTGACCCCGCCGGTCCGGCTGCCGAGCGCATCGTCCGGCTCTTCTGGATCCTCCACGTACCCGCCATCGTCGTGTTCGTGGTCGTCATGCTGCTGCTGGCGGCCGCCTTGCTGCGTGGACGTCGTCATGTCGCCGATCACGAGATCGAGAGAGCCGAACCTCCGTGGGCGGACCGCTTCATCTTCGTCTCGGGGGTAGTGATCCCCACGATCGTGCTGGTAGGCGTGTTCGTCTGGTCGCTGCGCGACATGGACGCGCTGTCGTCGCCCGCCGATGCCACGGCGCTGGAGATCGAGGTCGAGGCTCGCGACTGGTGGTGGAAGGTGAGTTACCCCGGTACGGCCGCGGTGACGGCCAACGAGATCCACATCCCGACGGGTGAGCCGGTCCGCATCGCGCTGACGACGGGGGATGTGATCCACAGCTTCTGGGTGCCGCGCCTGCAGGTCAAGATGGACACGGTCAACGGCACGACGAATCACCTCTGGCTGCAGGCAGACGAGCCGGGGACCTATCGAGGGCAGTGTGCGGAGTTCTGTGGGCTGCAGCACGCCAACATGATCTTCTACGTCGTAGCCCACGAGCGGCCGGAGTTCGAGTCGTGGCTGGCGAACGAGTCGGGTCCCGCCGACATCGCGGCTGCCTCGGAAGGACTCGAGGTTTTCACCGGTTCCACCTGTCTCGGATGCCATGCGATCAGGGGGACCGAGGCAGATTCCGATGTAGGCCCCGACCTCACCCATCTGGCGAGCCGCTCCACGATAGGCGCCGGCATCTTGCCCAACACCAGGTCGAACCTCGAGGCACTGATAGTCGAACCGCATGAGGTCAAGCCTGGGATCGCCATGCCCCCCACCGCCTTCTCGTCCGACGAACTCGACGCCCTGTTGGATTTCCTGGAAGGGCTCGACTGATATGGCCACGGTCGCCGAGCGACTCGAGGGCGTTTGGGGCGCAGGCCTGAGCATCCGTGCCGCCATCGAAACGGTCGACCACAAGAGGATCGGGATGCGCTACCTCTACACGGCGCTGGTTCTCTTCGTGATCGGGGGCATCGAGGCGCTGATCATCCGTGTTCAGTTGACCGGCGCGTCCCAGGAACTCGTCGACCCAGAGATCTTCAATCAGCTGTTCACGATGCACGGCACCACCATGATGTTCCTGTTCGCGATCCCCGCTCTCTCAGGGTTCGGTAACTATCTCGTGCCGTTGATGATCGGCACACGGGACATGGCGTTCCCGAGGCTGAACGCGTTCGGGTATTGGGTATTCCTCGCCGCGGCCGTCTTCATGCATTCGAGCTTCTTGATCGGCGATGTTCCCGATTCAGGCTGGTTCAGCTACCCCCCGCTCGCCGACGGAGCGTTCTCGCCCGGGCTCGGAACCGACTTCTACGCTCTGGGCCTTCTCCTGTTGGGCATATCGACGACCGGCGGGGTCATCAACTTCATCGTGACGATCTTCAAGATGCGGGCGCCCGGCATGTCGATCAATCGGATCCCGATCTTCGTTTGGGGGGAGATAGCGATGGCGCTCGCAACCGTTTTCGCTCTGCCACCACTCACCATCGCGCTGTTGTTCATGACCCTGCAGCGGAAGTTCGGCTTCCACTTCTTCGACGTTGCGGGAGGAGGGGATCCGGTGCTGTGGCAACACCTGTTCTGGATCTTCGGACATCCGCTCGTCTACATCATCGTCCTTCCGGCTCTAGGGATCGTGTCCGCGATCATCCCCACCTTCACCCGCCGCCCGATGGTGGGGTACACCTACATCGTCGTGGCCGAGATGGCGATCGCTCTCGTCGGTTTCGGCGTGTGGGTTCACCACATGTTCTCGATCGGCATCCCTCAGCTCTCCCTCAGCTTCATCTCCGCGGCGTCGTTCCTGATCACGATCCCGTCCGGCACACAGATCTTCGCCTGGCTGGCGACCATGATCGGTGGCAAGGTCAAGTTCCAGACACCGATGCTGTTCGTGATCGGCTTCATCGTGGTCTTCGTGCTTGGCGGATTGTCGGGGGTCATGTTCGCCTCGGTGCCGTTCGACCAAGCCCTGCACGATTCGTATTTCGTAGTGGCACACCTCCATTACGTCTTGGTCGGAGGGGCAGTGTTCCCGATATTCGCCGCGCTGTATCACTGGTTGCCGAAGTTCACCGGTCGGATGCTCTCGGAAGGGCTCGGCAAGCTGTCCTTCTGGTTGATCTTCGTGGGCTTCAACCTTGCCTTCGGCCCCATGCACGTGATGGGCATCCTCGGCCAGCCTCGCCGCACTTACACCTATCAGTCTGGGCTCGGCTGGGACGTGTGGAACCTGATGTCTACGGTCGGTGCTTTCGTCCTCGCGCTCGGGATCGCGGTGGTCGGATACAACTGGTGGCGCTCGATGAAGCGAGGCGAGCCTGCGGGAGACGATCCCTGGGGTGGTGAGACCCTCGAATGGGCCACCTCGTCGCCACCACCGGCTTACAACTTCGAACATCTCCCGACCGTCCGAAGCCGCCAGCCGTTGTGGGACCAGCCCGATCTCGCCGGGGGGCGACAGCCGGAGGAACTCGGCGGCATGCCCCTAGAGTAAGGCCACCTCACGTTGACCACGAGCCTGCTGGACGCCACGCCTCAGGCGGTCGTGAGGATGCCTCATCCGTCCCCGTGGCCTTTCCTGCTGACCGTTGCTCTGATGGTCACGCTGTACGGAGTGTTGCTGTCCTCGCTTCTCTTGGCGCTTCCCGGCGTAGCTGCGTCGGTTGCGGCAACCATGGGGTGGTTCTGGCCGAAGGGGGAGACGCAGGAGATATGAGCCTGACCGATCCCGCTCCCGTTCGCATCGAGTCGTTGCCGACCAAGGTGATGGGTCCTGCCTCGTACGGATGGTGGGGGATGGTGTGGCTGATCGCGACCGAGGCGATGATGTTCGCCGCTCTGATCGCCTCGTATTTCTACGTCCGGTACCGAGCGCAGATCGAATGGCCGCCCGATGGTATCGAAGCGCCCTCACTTCCGTTGATCGTCATGATGTCCGTCGTCTTGTGGTCCAGTTCGATCCCGATGCATCTTGCGGACCACGGGATCCGCTCGGGGCACCGCCGCCGTTGTCTGGCGGGGCTTGCGGCCACCTTCATCCTCGGTGCCGCCTTCTTGGTCTTGCAGGTCGCGGTCGAATATCCCGAAACGCTCAGACACTTCACGCCACGCACGAATGCGTACGGGTCGCTCTTCTACACGATCACCGGGCTCCACGGTCTCCACGTCCTCGTCGGCCTCGCTCTCATCGTCTGGACCGCAGTGCGAACCTGGGCGGGGCACTTCGATCAAGAGCGTCACCTCACGATCCGGAACGTGGCGATGTACTGGCACTTCGTGGATGTCGTTTGGATCGCGGTCTTCCTGTCCCTCTACCTCTCGCCGCACGTCTGATGGATCGCGCTCTGTGGTTCTCGAGCCTTGCCGGCCCCGTCGCCTGGACCCTCCAGGTGATCGTTAACTACAGCCTGGAGGAGATCGCGTGCAGCGCGGGGTCGAGTTCCCCGGGTCGCATCTGGGGTGTCGGTGTCGATCCCATCGCGCTCGTTTGGAACACGTTGCTCGTGGTGGTGACCGTTGCCGCTCTTGGGGTCTCGGTCGCGTGCATCCGTCGGACGAGAACCGAGGATCCCAGCACCGGGCGACGAGCGTCCTGGATGTCGGGGGCAGCCCTCATGTCCTCGGGTCTCTTCCTTATCGGATTGCTCATGGGCTACCTGCCCGTCGTGATGCTGGATGTCTGCGTGGTGGGCCCATGAATCTCGCCGACGGAACCGTCACGCCGGAGACGGTGTGGTCGGCATGGAGCCTGGACCCTTGGATCGCCCTGCCCATCGTCGTGACCGGATCCATCTATCTCTTCGGGGTAAGGCGAACGTGGGCGCGCAGGTCCGGTTCCGTGATCTCCTATCGACGGGTGGCTGCGTTCCTCTGCGGGCTCTTGATCTTGGCAGCGGCATTGCTGTCGCCCATCGATGCGATAAGCGAGACGCTGTTCACCGGCCACATGGTTCAGCATCTCCTGCTGATGTTGGTCGTAGCTCCCTTGTTCGTCTATGGGCTGCCCGCCAGGATGATCGCCAGGGCGGTGGCTCCGGTGATGGGCAGATCGCTCCGTGCATGGCACCGATCCCGGGCCGCACGGCTCGTGTCGGCGTGGTCCTGGAACCCGATCGTGGTGGTGGCACTCCATGCGCTGGTTCTCTGGGCCTGGCATGTGCCGGCGTTCTACAGCGCGGCGTGGCGGATAGACGCCGTCCACGCTTTACAGCATGTGGTTTTCCTTGGCAGCGCGTATCTCGTGTGGGCCCTCGTGATCGGAGGCCCGGGGCGCCGCCGTTTGGACCATCCTCGGGCGATGCTGGTCGTCTTCGCGACCATGATGCAGTCGGCTGCTCTCGCCGCGGTTCTCGTGTTCGCCTCTCAGCCGCTGTACCCGGTTCACGGGTCGGGTGCCGAAGCGTGGGGGATGACCCTGCTCGACGATCAATCACTGGCCGGGGCCCTGATGTGGGCGCCGATGGGGGCCGTGTATCTGGTGGCGTTCGCCGCTCTCTTCGGTCGCTGGTTGCAAGTCATGGAGCGGCGTTACCCGAGCCGGGAGGTGGGCGATGCGTAGAGGACCGGCGGCGGCCGTCCTTGTCGCCCTCGGCGCGGCCTTCGGGGGCTGCACATCCGACGAACCTCGTCCTTACCGTCCCGCCGTTACGGCCGTCGCCGATCGCGGCTCGACGGGAGAGGAGCTGTACCTGAGAGATTGCGCCTGGTGCCATGGTTCGACGGGGGACGGCACGGACTACGGGCCACCCGTAACCGAGGTTGGAGCGGCTTCGTTCGACTTCTACCTGAGTACCGGACGCATGCCGCTGATCGATCCCGAGGACACCTCGAAAA
>JBKHYB010000056.1:0-7923 GCA_046565725.1 Actinomycetota bacterium | reverse complement strand
TCGTTCGGTCGCCAGGATTACGAGATCGATCGCTTCCGTAAGCACAACGCGCGCCTAGCGGCTCTCGAGATCAGACGCACGATGGTCGGACGCGGGTTCTTCTCGCTCGTGCAGATCTTCTTCTCGATCACACCGGCCTTCGTATATCTCGTGGGTGGCTGGTTGCTCTTGAACGATTCTCTGGACATGAGTCCGGCGGCTCTCACGGGAACGATCGTGGCGTTCACGACGCTTCAGAGCCGTCTGTTCTTCCCGATGGGGCAGTTGCTGAACCTCAACGTCGAGATTCAGTCGGCTCTCGCGCTGTTCGATCGGATCTTCGAGTATCTCGATCTCGAGCACGACATCACCAACCGCGACGGCGCCTTGGAGCTCGATCCCGCGGGCATCGAGGGCCGCGTGCGTTTCGACGACGTGTGGTTCCGCTACGACCGCCAGCCGCCCCAGGACGAGGGCCGGATCTGGACGCTGTCCGGCATCGACTTCGAGGTCGAGCCCGGCCACCTCGTCGCGCTGGTGGGACCGAGCGGAGCGGGGAAGACGACCATCACCTATCTGTTGCCTCGGCTCTACGACGTCGAAAGGGGCAGCGTCAGGGTCGACGGTATCGACGTCCGCGACATCCGCCTCGAGAGCCTCGGCGAGATCGTCGGCATGGTGACCCAGGAGACCTATCTGTTCAATGCGTCGGTGCGCGACAACCTGCGTTACGGCAACCCCGAAGCGTCCGAGGAGCAGCTGATCGCGGCGGCCAAGGCCGCCCACATCTGGGAGCGGATCGTCGAGATGCCCGAGGGGCTCGACACGGTCGTTGGCGAGCGTGGGTACAAGATGTCTGGTGGCGAGAAACAGCGTCTCGCGATCGCTCGGGTGATGCTCAAAGACCCGAAGGTCCTGATCCTCGACGAGGCGACCTCGGCCCTCGACACCCACTCCGAACGACTGGTGCAAGAAGCCCTCAGCCCGCTCGTGTCGGGCCGCACGACGATCGCCATCGCCCACCGCCTGTCCACGATCCTTAAGGCCGATCGCATCCTCTACGTGGACAGAGGTCGGATCATCGAGACCGGCACGCACGAGGAGTTGCTCCAACGTGAAGGGGCTTATGCCGCCCTGTATCACGAGCAGTTCTCGGACGGACGCGTCGAAACGAGATGCGAAGATGGGCTCGTCCTGGCGACTGGAGAGATAGTTCCCGAGGAGGTTCCTTGAACATCGAAGGCAGGGTCGCGCTTGTAACCGGAGGCGCTTCCGGCTTGGGGCGTGCGACCGTGGAAACGCTCTTAGAGGCGGGCGCATCCGCTGTGATCGTCGATCTTCCGTCCTCGGATGGCGAAGCCGTCGCTAAGGAACTCGGTGACAAAGCGCGGTTCGCCCCCGCCGACGTGACCAACGAAGACGAGGTCCGGGCGGCCGTGCAGACCGCCGCAGATGCCTTCGGCGGGGTTCACATCGCGGTCAACTGCGCGGGGGTGGGATTTCCCGGACGGGTGTTGACCCGCGAGGGCAAGGCCAACGATCTTGAGAGGTTCGAGTTCGTGGTCCGCGTGAACCTGATCGGCACATTCAACGTGCTGCGCCTGGCGGCAGAGCAGATGGCCACGCAGGAACCCGAGGGCGAGGAGCGCGGCGTGATCGTCAACACCGCTTCGATCGCTGCCTTCGACGGCCAGATCGGTCAGGCCGCCTACTCCGCTTCCAAGGGCGGGGTGGTGGGGATGACCCTGCCGATAGCGCGAGACCTAGCCAACAAGCAGATCCGTTGCGTGGCCATCGCGCCGGGCACCTTCGACACACCCATGTTGGCGGGCCTCCCGGATGAGGCTCGGCAGGGACTAGCGGCTGATATCCCACACCCGCATCGCTTGGGCAGCCCCCCCGAATACGCGGCACTCGTAAGGCACATCGTCGAGAACAGTTACCTCAACGGAGAAGTGATCAGGCTCGACGGTGCCCTCCGCATGAAGGCGCGCTGAAGCCGTCTGCGATAGCCGGATGTAGACGCCTCGGAGACGCCTTTCAGCGGTGAGCTTCGACCAGCCGGTGCGGTTCCTCGTCGGACACCTCGGCCTCTTCCTCGCCTTCGCCGCCCTCGTTCGTCGAGGCGGTTTGGGCAAGCTCGGTGTCGAGTTCGCGCCATTCCTTCTCGGCCCACCGGAGCTTCTCGACGGCGGATGCCAGGTCGAGGAAGTGGACGGGAACGATGGAGGCTCGGGGGCGGAGGTAGGCGTCGCCGATCAGAGCATCGAGCTCTCGGCGGGCCTCGATGAGGCGTTGGTGCACGGCACGGAGGCGTGCGGCCTGCTCAGGGGTGTAACCGAACCCGACGCTCAGTCTGTATCTCCTTGGTTAAGGCTGGTGCAGCCTGGGATCTAGAACGGAAAGCGCTTTCGAGCGTACCCCGGGACCAGGGATTGCACAAGCGCACTATCGGATATCAGGCCACGTCTGGGGGCGGCCGGACGGCTAGTAGATATCCTTGCCCGATGTTGGATGAGGGGGTCGTGAAGAGGGTTCTCGCCGAGGCCTTGGCGGGGGGCGGCGACTGGGCCGAGGTCTACGCAGAGGACCGTTCGTCCACCTCCCTGGGGCTCGATGACAGGCGGATCGAACGGGTGTCGTCGGGTCAGGATGCGGGGGTCGGTATCCGCGTCGTGGCCGGCGATCGGGCGTCGTATGCCTACACCAACGTCTTCACCGAAGATGCCCTTCGCGATGCGGCCACAGCGGCGCGCGCCGGCCTCGACGGTGCTCCGGGCACGATCCTCGATCTGCGGCGAGCCGAGGGGACCCCGCACCGGGTTCGCATCCCGCCAGATTCCGTCGATGTCTCCACGAAGGTCGAAGCCTTGAAGGCGGCCGACGATGCTGCCCGTTCCTCGGGAGCCGAGGTGCGCCAGGTCGGTTGCTCCTATGCCGAGATCCGTCAGAAGGTCCTCGTGGCCAGCAGCGACGGGGTGTGGGCGGAAGACGACCGCACGCGTGTGAGGTTCTCCTGCCAGGTCGTAGCCGGTCGCGACGGCCGGATCGGGACCGGGCATGAGGCACCGGGCATCTCCGGAGGGTTCGAGCTTCTCGAGATACGTCCGGCTGCCGAGATCGGTTCGATCGCGGCTCGCAAAGCTCTCACCATGTTGGATGCCGATCCTTCCCCGGCTGGGGAGTTCCCCGTCGTCCTCGGCCCCGGCGGAGGCGGCGTGCTGATCCACGAGGCCTGTGGCCACGGACTGGAAGCCGACACGCTCGTCAAGGACGCCTCCGTCTACTCCGGACGCCAAGGTGAACGTTTCGGATCGGACATCGTCACGATCGTCGACGACGGTACGCAACCCAACGCCTGGGGATCGTTCGCGTTCGACGACGAAGGCACACCCGCGCAGAACACGGTGTTGTTCGATCGCGGCGTTCTGGTGGGTCACCTCAGCGACCGCCGGAGCGCCCGGAAGATCGACGCCCCTCCGACGGGGAATGGACGGCGGCAGAGCTACAGATCTCTGCCGATCGTGCGCATGACGAACACGAACCTCCTGCCCGGACCCGACGATGCCGACGAGATCATCCGTGGCATCGGTAGAGGCATCTACGCCGTCGCTTTCGCTGGTGGCGAGGTGAACCCGGCGACCGGCAACTTCGTGTTCGGCATGAGCGAGGCGTACATGATCATCGGCGGAGAGATAGCCCACGCGATCCGGGGCGCGAACCTGATCGGCAACGGTCCGGAGGTGCTGTCCCGCATCGAAGCGGTGGCATCGGACCTGCGGTCATGGGACGGCGTCTGTGGGAAGGACGGCCAGTCGGCCCCCGTGACGACCGGTATGCCGACCGTGCTCTTGAGCCGGATGACGGTGGGAGGAACCGAGACGTGAGCGAACTCCTAGAGGTGGCACGCGCTCTCGTTTCGAGGGCCACGGGAGCCGAGCAGCTGGAGGCTTTCCTCACCCACTCCCGCACCTTCTCGGTCAGGGTGTTCGAGGGCGAGGTGGACCAGCTGTCATCGGCCGAGCCGCGCGGGGTAGGGGTGAGGATCGTCGATGACCACCGGGTCGGTTTCGCTTACACGACCGACCTGACTCAACGCGGTCTCGATGACGTCGTCGAGCGAGCCCGCGCTAACTCGCGTTACCCGACTCGAGACGAGGCCGTCGGTCTGGCACCAGGGTGGTCCGAGGCCCCCGCTCAGGTGGATGGTCTGTTCGACGAAGGCTTCTCTGGTGTCCGCGCCGACGAGAAGGTCGCGGCCGCGATCGAACTGGACCGGTTGACGCGTGCGGCGGATCCCCGGATCAGGACGGTGGAGGACGCGGTCTACACGGATTCGATATCCGAGGTCGTTATCGCCACCTCCACCGGGATCGAAGGTGCCTACACGTCGTCGGACGCATGGTGCTATTCGGTGGCGATCGCGACCGACGGCGACGACACGGAGGTCGGCTTCGATTTCGGGACCGGGAACAGCCTCAACGAGCTTGATATCGCCGCGATCGCTGGAAGTTCCGCATCCAAGGCCGTCGAGGTCCTCGGCGCATCGAAGATCCCATCGGCCAAGATGCCGGTCGTCTTCGATCCGTACACCGCCGGACAGTTCCTCGGGGTCATAGCCAGCGTCCTTACGGGCGAGGCGGTCCAGAAGGGTCGCTCTCTGTTCGCCGGTCGGCTGGGGGACACCGTCGCGTCCGATCGCTTGACGCTGTGGGACGACGGGCGCATACCCGGTGCCCCCGGCTCGTCGCCGTGGGACGCGGAGGGTGTGCCTACCGGGCGCACCGAGGTGATCCGCAACGGCGTCCTGAGCTCGTTCCTCTACGACCTCACATCGGCTCGACGCGAGGGCCGAGCGTCGACCGGCAACGCCACGCGTGCCGGATTCAGATCCGGGCCCGGGCCTGCTCCTTCGAATCTCGCGTTCGATCCGACCGGCGTTACCCGAGAGCAACTGTTGCACTCCGCCGGGCGGGCCTTCCTCGTGCAGGACTTCCATGGGGTGCATTCCGGAGCGAACCCGATCTCGGGCGATCTTTCGGTCGGCGCCACGGGGAAGCTGATCGATGGCGGCGATGTGATCCAGCCCGTCAAAGAGGTGACGATCGCTGCGCCGATGCTAGACATACTGGCCCGGATCGAGGCGGTGGCCGACGACCGCAGGTGGTTGCCGTTCGGTGGCTCCTTGGGAGGCGCCACGATGCTGATCGCCGAGATGACCGTGGCGGGCACCTAGGGCTGCGAGGATCCTGCTAGCGGACCAGCACGTAGAAGAGCGGGCCTGCTACCAAGCAGTACGCGGCGAACGGATAAAGGGTGTTGGTCTTCAGGAACTTGATCAACCCCGCGATCGCGACGTACGACGTCACCAGAGATGCGATGAATCCCCCGATGCCCGCGGAGAGACTCATCGAGCCTTCGGCCAGATCTGGTAGCTCGAACAGCGATGCTCCGAACAGTGCGGGGATAGCAAGAAGGAAGGCGAACCGGGCCGCGTCGTCCCGTCTCATCCCGAGTACCAGCCCGGTTCCGATCGTCGAGCCCGATCGTGAGATGCCGGGGATGATCGACACCGCTTGAGAGATGCCTATCGCGGCCGCGTCTCCGGCGTTCATCTCATCCACCGTTCGCAGTTTGTCACCGGTGGCCGCCGTGCGGCGGGTATGGAAACGGAGAGCCAGCTCGGCAGCCACGAGGATGCCCGCGGTTATCAGTAACTGAAGTGCAGCGGCCGGCGCATCCTTGAACTGGGCCTCGAACGAGTCTGCCCAGACGACCCCGGTGATGACCGCGGGGATGGTCCCGAGAGCAAGGAAGAAGGTCATCCTGCGAGCGGTTCGGTCGCCGCCCCTGAACCCCCGGGCAAGATCGAGAAGATCGCCTGAGAAGTACACGAGCAGGGCCACCAGCGACGCCAGATGAAGCAAGACGTCGAAGGCCAGCCCGGGATGGTCCCAGCCGAAGAGCTCCGGAACGATCACTAGGTGCCCCGAGGAAGAGATCGGGACGAATTCGGTCAGGCCCTGGACCGCACCGAGGACCACGGCTTCAAGAAGTGACATCGGGGCGGCATCCTACGGGACGGCTTCTCGGAAGGGGGCCACGGCCTGGAAGGAATCGGGGGTTCGAGAGCGAACCTACCTCCAGCGAAGGCTCCAACCGGAGCGGGAAAGTGTCCAGGAGGACGCCATGAGGACATACAAGCTGCTTGCGGTCGTTGCCGCACTTGGCCTTGCGTTCGTGGGGAGCGCCCAGGCCCAAGACGCCGATTTCTCCCCCACCATGACCTTCGAGTTGTCCGACACGAAGGTGAAGGCCAACCCGGAGATGAAGGTGCACGTCGAGCAGGACTCCGAGGACGAGGAAGAGCTGGCTCACGTCACCCTGATGATCCCCAAGGGGTTCAACCTCCCGGCCGACGAGGCGATAGCCAACGGCAGCGAGCTGGGCTCGGGTGAGATCGTGATCCGCGCCGGCACTGTGTGCCGTCCGGATGGGTCGAGCGCCCTTCCACTGGCGGTCGATGCCAACCTCCCCGCCACCCTGATCGAGACCGACCGTAGCGACGAGCAGGCCGACCGTGGTGTTCACGCCGTTTGGACCCTCGACATCCAGGGCGTGACCAAGATCGTGCTGGAAGTCACCGGTTCGCAGGCCACGGGCTTCAAGTTGGACGGCGACATCCCCTCCAACGACAACACCTGCCCACCTCTGGTCTTCGACCTGACGGTCAACTCGCAGTCGGAGGACGGCGTACCGATCCTGACGAACGCAGCCAAGCCGAAGGCTTACAAGTTCGGCGGTTCGTTCACGAGCGCAGAGTCGCCCACCACGGTCACGATCGTCCAGAAGATCGCCCTCACCAAATAACCTCGATCTTTCATCCAGACACGAACGGCCCCCGGTTTCCGGGGGCCGTTCTTCGATGACGCACCCTCGATTGGGCGACGACCAACACCGCTGCGAGGGCCGATCATGAATCCACCCCGTGTAGGCTCGTGCCCTATGGAGATGGCACTCGGGTTGCCACCCGCATCCGTCTTGGACCGGCGAGAGTCGATCATCTGGAAGCCGCTCTTGATCGTGCTGCTCCTCATCGGGTTCTTCTCGATGCACGTCCTTGTGGTCGTGATGGAACAGACGCCGGTGCACGCAGCGCATGGTGCGCACGGTGCATCCTCCGGCATGCATGACGAGGCCGACCCGGTCGCCTCGATCGAAGCCGACGTAGCAGGCGGGATCCACGAGGCCGGCACGTGTCTGAGCTCAACCCCGACATCTGCCGGTGGCCATCCGGCGGATCCCGGGTCGGAACGGGTGCTACCTCCCCTCGATGTGGATGGCGCTGCGTCCCAGGGTCCGCCTTCTTGGATCCACGGGTACGGCCTCTTCTCACTCTGCGTCGTTCGGCGTTGATGCTCTCCGGTTCCTAGTGATCTTTGGATCGCGCCCCCAGAGGGGGTTGCGATGGACCTGCCGGAGGCAAGGGTGTGCTAACCAGCGTCCGGCGCGAACTTCAGGAGGAGATTCTTCGATGCGGATCAGATGGGTGTTTGCCATCCTCGCGGCCGTGGTTCTGCTGGCGGCGTGCGGAGGAGGCGATGGATCGATGGACATGTCAGGGGATGGAGCGACGGGATCCGAGATGGATCACGGTTCCATGGACAATGGCGAGATGATGGAGTTCGGCCGGCCGGGCGACCCCGCGGACGCAACTCGCAAGGTAGAGGTCGAGGCACTTGACTCGCTGGCGTTCCAGCCCGAGGCGATCGAGGTTGAGCAGGGCGAGACCGTCACGTTCGTCGTGATCAACACGGGGAAGATCCGTCACGAGTTCACCCTCGGGGACGAGGACTTCCAGAACGATCACGCCGAGGAGATGCAGATGAACGGCATGGGGGATTCACCCAACTCGGTCGTGCTCGAACCGGGTGAGACCAAAGA